>JARFQQ010000125.1 GCA_029287695.1 Gammaproteobacteria bacterium
ATGACGAAGGAGCGCATACTCTGCCCCAACTGCGGTGCCAGCTACCGCATCACCGTCAAGATGCTGCAGAAAGCCGGGCAGGAGGCACGCTGCGCCGTCTGTAAAAAAGTCTTTACCATCGACGTGGAAGATGTCGAGTTCTCACCGGACAACCCGGAATTGTCTGCCGAGAACGTCATCCGCCAGCTCAGGGCGGCGCAGAAGAGGGAGCAGGAACAGGAGCGGGCGAGCCGAACCGGAACCGGAAAGAGCGAGGCTGCATCGCCTCCCGATTCTGTGCCCCTCGACAATCAGCCGCAATGGGAACTCGTCGAAGCGCCGGCGGAAGATGGCAAAACCGGGAAAGCCGGAGACCATTCCGATGCATCGGCCCATCACCGGATACTTTCCGGCCACGCACAACAGGAGCCAGAAAGTAGCCAGCTGCAGGGAATCTGGCTCGTGGGCATCATGGTTCTTGGATTTCTGTTGATGGCACAGACTGCCTGGCTGTTTCGCGAAACGCCGGTCATCTATTCAAAACTGACCGCAGTATGCGAGATCTTCGGCTGCACACCGCCCAGGGTCCGCAGCCCTGAATCCATCAGTATCACCGACCGGCTCTTTACCGCTATCGAGGGCCAGCCGGGCACTTACCAGCTGCAACTCAATCTCGTGAACGAGGCCCCCTGGCCGCAGCCCCTGCCGACGATCGAGCTTTCGCTACTCGACAGCAAGGGCGTAGCCCTGGCGCGAAACAGGTTCCCTGTGGAAGATTACCTCGGCAGTGACAACGCGCGTATCCTCGAGCCCATGGCCACCACGAACATCGCCTTCAGGGTACGCACTCCCCTCACAGACACGAGCGGCTTCATGCTCGAGTTTCTCTGAGTCAGGTTCCGGATGTTGCGCTTGCCGGGGATCTTCTGTAAGATTCCGCCTCTTTTCGGATTTTGCGTGGACTAGAGCGATGAAAGCGGATATCCATCCGGACTACAAGGTAATCAAGGTGAGCTGCCGCTGTGGCAACAGCTTCGAGACCCGTTCGACATACGAGGGTGATGAACTCAGTGTGGAAATCTGCTCGGCGTGCCATCCTTTCTACACCGGTCAGCAGCGCACCGTCGACAGCGGCGGCCGCGTTGACAAGTTCCGCAAGCGCTACAGCCGTTAATCCCGGCCAGGTAGAGTCGTCCCAAAGGCACCCTTGCGGGTGCCTTTTCACGTTATGGGCCTGAAGCGGCCACGAGGAGGAGCAGGAAGTGTCAGATCATCATGCCGACAAGTCGATCAACGAAGAAGCACTCACCTATCACGAGAAGCCGACACCGGGAAAGCTCGCGATCAAGGTCTCCAAGCCTGCCGAGACACAGAAGGATCTGTCACTGGCCTACACGCCCGGAGTCGCCGAACCCGTACGCCGCATTGCAGAGAACCCCGAGGATGCCTACCGCTACACGGCAAAGGGCAACCTCGTTGCCGTCATCACTGACGGCAGCGCCGTTCTTGGCCTGGGGAATGTCGGCGCCCTGGCCGGCAAGCCTGTCATGGAGGGTAAAGCGGTACTCTTCAAGCATTTTGCTGACATCGATGTTTTCGATATCGAGGTCAATGCAAAACGCCCGCAGGAGTTTATCGAGACCGTCATGCGCATCGCACCGACCTTTGGCGGCATCAACCTGGAAGACATCGCAGCGCCGCATTGCTTCGAGATCGAGCAGGCACTGATCGAGCAGCTCGATATCCCCGTATTCCACGATGACCAGCACGGAACCGCCATCATCATCGCCGCCGGCCTCATGAACGCGCTTGAACTGCAGGGCAAAACCCTCGCTGAAGCAAAAATTGTCGTCCTCGGCGCCGGTGCAGCCGGCATTGCCACCATCAGGCTGCTCGTCACCATGGGTGCACATCGGGATAACTTCCTCGCCATCGATCGCACGGGGGTCATCCATACAGGCCGCACGAATCTGAATCCCTACAAGTGGGGCGTGGCCGTCGACACGGAGAAGCGCACCCTGGAGGATGCGATGGAGGGTGCAGATGTGGTGATCGGGCTCTCCGGCCCCGACCTGATATCACCGCAGATGCTTGCGCACATGGCGCCCAAACCGGTCGTTTTTGCGCTCTCCAATCCCGTGCCCGAAATCCGGCCGGAGGTCGCCCTGCGCGTGCGCGAAGATCTCATCATGGCCACGGGACGCAGCGATTATCCGAACCAGGTCAACAATGTTCTCGGATTTCCGTTCATTTTCCGTGGCGCGCTCGACGCCCGCGCGTCACGCATCAACGAGGAGATGCAAATAGCCGCCGTGCATGCCCTGCAGGCATTGACGCATCAACCCGTGCCACGCGAAGTGCTCGATGCCTATCACCTCGAGAGCCTCAGCTTCGGCCCCGAGTACATCATCCCGAAACCCCTCGACCCGCGTCTGCGGGAGCATGTCTCGACAGCGGTCAAGCAGGCAGCCATCGATTCGGGCGTGGCGCGCATCTAGTTCTCGCCGGCCACAGCATCCGGTAACGCGCCTGGCCGACGCCCCCTCTGCCGGGGGCAAACCCCTCTCCGGGCATGGCAGGGAGAGTCAAGCTGCGCATGCAGCGCCTCTCCCGGATCCCGGCCATATGGCGACAGATTTCGCTAATATTCAAACTTCCTATGCAGGCTATTGCACTGCAGCAGGATATTCTCGTCCGCTCAACAGGGGCCATCTGCAAGGACGTTTGCGGGCCATAAAAACGCACAACAGGGCGCTGTAGATCAGGGTTTACCCATGGGCAAGCAGGTTCCAGGCTCTGTTAAACTAATCAAAATTCGCTACGAAGGAGAGGGTCATGTCCGATCCAGTGATCAAGCTGACCGCGAGCCAGAACGGCCTGACCGCAGATTTACCGGTGCTCAAGGGCACCGAGGGCCCGGATGTCATCGATATCAGGAGTCTCAACAACCAGACCGGGATGTTCACCTATGATCCCGGTTTTGTGGCCACCGCAAGTTGTCGCAGCAGCATCACCTATATCGACGGTGACAAGGGCATCCTGCGCTATCGAGGCTACCCGATCGAGCAGCTCGCGGCCCAGTGCAGCTTTCTCGAGGTCGCCTTCCTGCTGCTTTACGGCGAATTGCCCAACGAGACCGAGCTGGGCATCTTTCGCGACTGCATCAAAAAGCACCTGATGATCAACGAATCGCTGACGAAGTTCTTTCAGGGCTTCCGCTACGACTCGCACCCGATGGCCATGCTGGTTGGCGTCATGAGTTCACTCTCGGCCTTTTACCATGACGCCCTCGACATCACGGACCCGCAGAATCGCCAGATCTCTGCCCATCGTATGATCGCCAAGGTCGCCACCATCGCTGCTGCCGCACACAAGCGCAACGAGGGTGAGCCCTTCATGTACCCGCAGAACCACCTGAGCTATCCGGGTAACTTCCTGCACATGATGTTTGCCACGCCGTGCGAGCCCTACGTGGTCGACCCGGTAAAGGAACGCGCACTCAATATTCTCTTCATCCTGCATGCCGACCACGAACAGAACGCCAGCACCTCCACCGTGCGGCTCGCTGCCAGTTCCGGCGCGAACCCCTTCGCTGCCGTCGCAACCGGCATCGCCTCGCTCTGGGGCCCTGCCCATGGCGGTGCAAACGAGGCTGTACTGACCATGCTCGATGAAATCGGTTCCGTGGAACACATCCCGGAATACATCAAGCGCGCGAAGGACAAGGATGATCCGTTCCGTCTCATGGGTTTCGGCCATCGCGTCTACAAGCACTACGACCCACGTGCCAAGATCATCCGCGAAGTTGCAAACGAGGTACTCGAGCATTATGTCGGCGAGGAGACGCCGATGTTCGATCTTGCACGCGAACTCGAGCGCATCGCGCTCGAGGACGACTACTTCGTCGAGCGGAAGCTCTACCCGAATGTCGATTTCTACTCCGGCATCATCTACCGTGCGCTCGGCATTCCACGCAACATGTTCACGGCCATGTTCGCAATTGCGCGCAC
>JARFQQ010000007.1 GCA_029287695.1 Gammaproteobacteria bacterium
CTGGTCTGGTATCACCTGGTCTGGTTCGGACAGTCACTGAGGCAGAACGACCTGATCCAGTGTCTCATGAAAAAGGGGCGTCTCTTTTCCGAAAGCGACAGGCAACAGCTGGCTCACCTGATCCATGACACACTCGCGGGAGTGATTCCCCGCTACCGTGCGCTGGCGGCGTCCGGCCAGGTCGAGATCTCGATGACTCCCTACGGGCATCCGATCGTGCCCCTGCTGCATGATTTCGAAAACATGCGCTGTGCCTTGCCGGATGCGCCGGCACCGGAAACGGTGGCATATCCCGGGGGAAGGGAGCGTAACCGCTGGCACATGCGCCAGGGGATGGAGCTCATGGAGCACTATCTAGGCGTACGCCCCCGGGGTGTCTGGCTCTCGGAAGGCGGGGTCAGTGACGATGCGCTGGAGCTGCTCGACGAGTTTGACATCGCCTGGACCGCGACAGGAGAGGGCGTCTGGCGCAACAGCTGCCAGGAATCGGGTTGTACCGAGGATGATGTGCATTCGCGCCGTGGACTCTTCTCGCCTTACACGCATGCCCAAAACAGTGTCGAGCTCTTCTTTCGTGATGACGGGCTTTCGGACATGATCGGTTTCGAATACAGCAACTGGCATGCCGATGATGCCGTCACTGATTTCATCAAGCATCTGGGCAATATCCGGACCTTTCTCGACGAGGATTCCGACAAGCATGTCGTCAGTGTGATCCTCGATGGCGAAAATGCCTGGGAGTATTACCAGGAAAATGGCGCCAGCTTTCTCGATGGTCTCTACAAGGCGCTGGCAGAAGAGCCTGATATCAATGTGATGACCTTCTCCGAAGCCGTCGAGAGCGATGTCCAGACACGCGAAATGGAGAAACTCTGCCCCGGCAGCTGGGTCTATGGATCCTTCTCGACATGGATCGGCGAAAAGGACAAGAATCGTGCCTGGGAATTGCTTGTCGAGGCCAAGCAGGCATACGACTCGGTGCTGGAGCGCAAGGTGCTCTCTGCTGAAGAGGAGCGGCTGGCCGCACAACAGCTTGCGGTTTGCGAGGGCTCCGACTGGTTCTGGTGGTTCGGTGATTACAACTCCCAGGATAGTGTCAGCGACTTCGAACAGCTCTTCAGGCGACAGCTCCGATCACTCTACAGGCTTCTGCACCTGCCCGAGCCTCCTGTGCTTGACGTACCCATTTCGGCAGGTGCCAGCGAGGGTGTCGCGAATGCCGGCACCATGCGCAGAAACTGATGGCAGGCCACTTCCTCCAGGAACGCCGGGCCGGGGTCCTGCTACACCCCTCTTCGCTGCCATCCGGCAGGCTTGACGGTGACGCCGAGCGCTGGCTCGACCTGCTTGCTGACGCCGGTATCAGCGTCTGGCAGGTGCTTCCGTTGGGAGTCACGCATGAAGACCACTCTCCTTACCAGTGCCTCTCGGCCTTTGCGATGAACCCGGCCCTCTTCGGAGAGACGACAGGCGCTCATATCGATGACGCAGATTTCGAGTCCTGGAAGGCGTCTCAACAGCACTGGCTTGTCGATTTCGCCAGCTTCATGATCATCAGGGAGCAGCAGGGATCCGCTCCGTGGTATGCATGGCCCGATGCGCTGCGGCTGCGAGATCCGGATACTCTCGCGGCAATCAGATCACGACACGTTACGGAGATTGCCGCGGTTTGCGAGCAGCAGTATCTCTACCACAGGCGCTGGGCGCAGATTCGTGATTATGCGCGAGAGCGCGGTATTCTTCTGTTCGGTGACATGCCGATCTTCGTCGCCTATGACAGCGCCGATATCTGGGCCAATCCTGATCTCTTCCTGCTCAATGATGATCTCAGCCCGGAATATGTTGCAGGTGTTCCGCCGGACTACTTTTCCGAAACGGGGCAACGCTGGGGGAATCCCCACTTCGACTGGGATCAGATGCAGCTGGACGGTTTCGCCTGGTGGATGCAGCGTTTCACGCACCATTTCGATATTTTCGATATCGTGCGCATCGATCATTTCCGGGGGCTCGAGGCTGTCTGGATGATCCCGGAAAGTTCTCCGACCGCCGTCGATGGCTTCTGGCAGAAAACCCCCGGCGATGCGCTTCTCGCGACACTCAGGGATCGCATCGGAGAGCTGCCACTGGTCGCCGAGGATCTCGGTATTATCACCCCGGAGGTCGTCGCCCTGAGGAAAGAATATGATTTACCCGGTATGGCGGTACTGCAGTTCGGTTTCGATGCATTCGACGACAATCCGCATAAACCGAAGAACATCCACAACGACACGGTCGTTTACACAGGCACCCACGACAATAATACGACCCTGGGCTGGTACCGCTCTCTGGATGCGGATACGCAGCAGCATGTCCATACAGTGCTTGGGATGTCGGCCGGCCAGGATGTTGTCGATACAATGATCGAGATCGCACTTAACACGCCGGCATGCCTGTCGGTCCTGCCCATGCAGGATCTGCTGCATCTCGACGAGGAGGCACGCATGAACCGGCCCGGGACCGTTGAAAACAACTGGAAATGGCGCTTTGACTGGGAACAGGTCAGCCCGACGCTCGTCGAGAAGACCAGAGAGCGACTGCTTGCAAGCGGACGCACGGGAGTATCACATGACTGAGAGTCTCAAGCGCCTTCAGGACGGGCTGCATCATGATCCATTCGAACTCCTCGGCAGGCATCCGCGGCCTGGTGGTGGTCATATCATCCGTGCACTCATGCCATCGGCCGAGTCGGTCAGCGTCACCGGCGGCGGCGAGATGGAGCGTCTCGAGGGAACGGATCTTTTTGAATTCATCGACAGGAAGAGCATTGTTCCTCTTCATTACGAGTTGCAGTACGTCGAGAAAGGGGATTCCGACAGCGATGTCAGGAGCATCATCTCTCCCTACACCTTCGGACCAGCGATCGGTGAGCTCGACATGCATCTCTTCAGCGAGGGGCGCCACCAGCACATCTGGAATGTCCTCGGTGCCAATCCCTGCACGATCGACGGGATTGAAGGGGTATTATTCGCGGTCTGGGCGCCCGCAGTACAGCGTGTCAGTGTCGTCGGTGATTTCAATGCCTGGGACGGGCGCCGCCATCCCATGCGGTGCCGTGGCGAATCCGGCCTTTGGGAGCTCTTCATACCCGGACTTGGTGCCGGGGAGGCCTACAAGTATGAAATCCTCGGCAGGGAAGGGCAGCTTGCCGTCAAGACAGACCCCTATGCCCGGCAGATGGGTCTGCGTCCCGAGACAGTCTCGTGCGTCCCTGATCCCGACAGGTTCAGCTGGCAGGATGACGAATGGCTGCAGGCACGCCGTACCTTTGACTGGCAACACGCGCCCATTGCAATCTACGAATTGCATGCCGGCTCCTGGCAACGAGACGATGACGGCGGATTCCTGAACTGGCGCGAAATCGCCAGCCGGTTGTTGCCCTACCTCGAGGAGATGCACTATACCCATCTGGAGCTCATGCCGGTCGCGGAACATCCGCTCGACGAGTCCTGGGGCTACCAGGTCAGCGGCTACTATGCGCCGACAGCGCGCTACGGAACGCCGGATGACTTCCGCTACTTTGTCGACCAGTGCCATCGTCGCGGCATCGGCGTTCTGCTCGACTGGGTACCCGCCCATTTCCCGCGCGATGATTTTGCCCTGGCGCGTTTCACAGGCGAACCCGTCTATGAGCATGCCGATCCGCGTCGCGGGGAACACCAGGACTGGGGCACGCTCATTTTCGATTTCGGCCGCAACGAGGTCCGCAATTTCCTCATCGCCAACGCGCTCTTCTGGATCGAGGAGTTCCATATCGACGGGTTGCGTGTCGACGCAGTCGCCTCGATGATCTATCTCGATTACTCCCGCAACGAGGGCGAGTGGTTGCCGAATCAGTATGGCGGTCGTGAAAATCTCGATGCTATCGCCTTTCTGCGCGAGCTCAACGAGGTTGCCCATAGCCGTTTTCCCGGTGTGCTGACCATCGCCGAGGAGTCAACCGCCTGGCCCATGGTGTCGCGTCCGGTCGAGCTTGGCGGGCTGGGCTTTACCATGAAGTGGAACATGGGCTGGATGAACGACAGCCTCGCCTACATCCAGAACGATCCGGTACACCGCAAGTACCATCACAACCTGCTGACTTTCAGCCAGCTCTATGCCTGGACGGAGAATTTCGTCCTGCCGCTGTCGCATGACGAGGTGGTGCACCTGAAGCGCAGCATGCTCAGCAAGATGCCTGGCGACTACTGGCAGAAAATGGCCAATCTGCGACTCTTCTACTGCTGGCAGTATGCGCACCCGGGCAAGAAGCTGCTCTTCATGGGCGGCGAACTCGGCCAGTGGCAGGAGTGGAACCAGGCGCAACCCATCGACTGGCCCCTGCTGCAGGTCGAGGCACATGCGGGCATTCGCCAGCTGGTCAGTGATCTCAACCGGTTGTATCGTGACGAGCCACCACTGCACCGTCATGATTTCGAACCACAGGGCTTCCGCTGGATCGACTGCCACGATACCGAGCAGTCCGTGCTGAGCTTCATCCGGTATGCCGATGACGGTGAATGCGTTCTCTGCATCCTCAATTTCACGCCTGTTCCGAGGTCTCACTACCGCCTTGGCGTTCCCGGTGCCGGCAGCTACCGCGAGATTCTGAATTCTGATTCCGCTTTCTATGGCGGAACCAACAGCGGCAACGGCGTTGATATCCCGGTACAGGAAATCTCCTGGATGGGTTTTGAACATTCGATCGAAATCACCTTGCCGCCACTGGCAGCGCTTTTTCTCAAGGCTTCTTGATGAATGTTCTCTTCACGGCAAGCGAATCCTACCCGCTGCTGAAGACCGGCGGGCTGGGTGATGTCGTCTACAGCCTGCCGCATGCGCTCAACAGGCTTGGCCTCGATGTGCGTGTGTTGCTGCCGGGCTACCGTGACATTCTTTCCCAGCTCGATGATATCCAGATCACGGGGTGGCTCAGCGTGCAAGGCGCAGGCCGCATGCACGATGTACGTATCCTTTCCGCCACCCATCCCGGTTTCGAGCTGCGTCTCTGGATCGTCGATTGTGCAGAACTGTTCGACCGACCCGGCAATCCCTACCTGCATCCCGATGGTTATGACTGGCCGGACAATGCAGAACGCTACGCAGTCTTCTCGAGGGCGGCCGCCATGCTCGCCATGGACGTTCTCGAAAGCGGATGGCGTGCTGATGTCGTGCACAGCCACGATTGGCAGACAGGCCTTGTTCCGGCACTGCTTTCGGTGGAGACGCATCCGCCGCGCACGGTTTTCACCATCCACAACCTCGCCTATGGCGGCCATTTTTCCCATGATGAATTCATGGCGCTCAAGCTCCCCGGTCACTGGTGGTCAGGTGAAGGAATCGAGTTCTATGGCGGCTTTTCCATGCTCAAGGCAGGCCTCGTTTACTCGGATGTCATCACCACCGTCAGCCCGACCTATGCCTCGGAGATAACAACGCCGGCATTCGGCTACGGCATGGAGGGCATACTGCAGGCCAACAGCCACAAGTTGCACGGTATTCTGAACGGGGTCGATACAAGCGTCTGGAACCCCTCGAGCGATCCCTTCCTGACTGCGCACTACTCGGCCAGGCGGCGTAATCCCGGCAAGCGCAAGAACAAGGCCGCCTTGCTGAGCCATTTCTGTGCAACGGTCACTGACCGCCTGCTCTCTGCACCGCTACTGGGCATGGTCAGTCGTCTCGTTGAGCAGAAAGGTGTCGATCTCGTCCTGGAGATCATTCCGGAACTCCTGACGCGCACCAATGCCAATTTCGTCCTGCTCGGAGCCGGACACCATCATCTGGAAAACAGGATCACGGATCTGTCGCGGCAGCATGCGCAACGTGTCTTCAGCCACATCGGCTACTCCGAGGAGGTTGCTCACCAGCTCGAGGCTGGCGCGGATATTTTTCTCATGCCCTCCCGTTTCGAACCCTGCGGACTGAACCAGATGTACAGCCTGCTCTACGGTACACTGCCTGTGGTGAACGATACCGGGGGGCTTGCGGATACGGTTGTCGATGCAACTCCGGCGAACATTGCGAACAGGACGGCCACCGGATTCGTGATGAAGGCGCCGACTGCGCAGGGTCTTCTCGAGGCGGTTGATCGTGCACTGGATCTGCATGCGAACACGCGTTTGTGGAACCAGCTGCAGCGCACGGCCATGGAACAGGATTTCGGCTGGGAGAAGAGTGCACTGGAATACATCTTGCTATACAAAAACGGCCATGCCGCATAGAACCGGATAGACCCATGAACGAACCGAAAGCTTCCGAACTCTGCCTCCTGCCGCTTGAACGACTCAAGTCGGACCCTGATGCACTGCAGGGGGATTTCCTGCACTATCTGAACCGTCATCTCGGACGTTTTCTTGGCTGCTCGCCTAACTACATGTATGCGGCCATGGCCTACACCTTGCGAGACCGCCTGATCACAGACTGGCGTGATACCTGGATCGAATACAAGGAGCCTGGTGTAAGGCGCGCCTACTACATGTCGCTGGAATTCCTGATCGGACGCTCGCTCGGGAATCATATTCTCAACATGGGGCTGGAAACCGAGGTCGAGCAGGCATTGCACGATATGCTTCTGGATACCGAGGAGATCCTGGGAAACGAGCCTGATGCCGGCCTCGGTAATGGCGGTCTTGGACGCCTGGCGGCCTGCTTTATCGACAGCTGCGCGACACTGCAGCTACCGGTCATCGGTTACGGTATTCGCTACGAGTACGGCATGTTCAGGCAGAAACTCCTGAATGGCAGGCAGGTCGAGGAGCCCGATCACTGGTTGCGCGATGGCAATCCCTGGGAACTCGAGCGCCCGGAATATACACAGCGTATCCACTTCGGTGGTCATACCGAAATATACAAGGATGAGAGGGGGAGAAACCGTGTGCGCTGGGTGGACACCAATGACGTCCTCGCCATCCCCTATGACTTGCCTGTCTCGGGCTATGGCAACAACACGGTCAATACCCTGCGACTCTGGAAGGCGACCACGACCGACGAGTTCAATCTCGACGAATTCAACGCCGGTTCCTATACCGAGGCGGTTGCGGCAAAGAACGATGCCGAGCATATCTCCATGGTTCTCTATCCGAACGACGCGAGCGAGAGCGGGAAGGTCCTGAGGCTGCGGCAGCAATATTTCCTTGCTTCGGCAAGCCTGCAGGATGCGATCCGTATCTGGGAATATGCCGAGGGAGGGCCGCACTACGAGCGCTTCGCACGCGATAATGTTTTTCAGATGAATGACACCCATCCGACGATCGCCGTGGCCGAGCTCATGCGCATCCTGATCGATGAAAAGCATCTGGACTGGGATGATGCCTGGAACATAACCACGGCCTGCATGGCGTACACCAACCACACACTCCTGCCGGAAGCACTCGAGAAGTGGCCGGTCGCCATTTTCAAGCAGTTGCTGCCGCGCCTGCTGGAGATCATTTACGAAATCAACGCGCGTTTTCTCGAGAAAGTTGCCATGAAATGGCCGGGTGATACCGAACGTCTCAGGCGCATGTCCATCATCGAGGAAAACGGTGAACAGTACGTGCGCATGGCTTACCTCGCCATCGTCGGCAGTTTCTCTGTCAATGGCGTGGCAGCGCTGCATTCACAACTGCTGGTCGACGGGCTTTTCCGGGATTTCCATGCGCTCTGGCCGGAAAAATTCAACAACAAGACCAATGGCGTGACGCCACGACGATGGATCGCGCATGCGAATCCGAAGATGACCGGGCTCATCAGCAGTCAGATCGGGGAGGAGTGGATTTCTGACCTCACCAGGATCGCGGAGCTCAAGGCCTATGCCGACGAGGAAGAGCATGCAGAGTTTCACGAGGCATGGCGAGAGGTGAAGCGCGAGAACAAGAAACGTCTGGCAGCGCTCGTCAAGAAAGAGTGCGGTATCGATTTCCCGCTCGATTCCCTTTTCGACATCCAGGTGAAGCGCATCCACGAGTACAAGCGCCAGCTGCTGAATGTCCTGCACCTGATCCATCTCTACAGCAGGATCAAGCGCGGCGATACAGACAACTGGGTCAACCGCTGTGTCCTGATCGGCGGCAAGGCTGCACCCGGTTATGAGATGGCCAAGGATATCATCAAGCTCATCAACAACGTCGCGCACATGGTCAACAACGACCCGGATGTTGGCGACAGGCTGAAGCTCGTCTTCTTTCCGAACTACAGCGTCTCGAGCATGGAAGTGATCGCTCCCGGGGCCGATCTCTCCGAGCAGATCTCGACCGCCGGCAAGGAGGCTTCCGGCACGGGCAATATGAAGTTCATGATGAATGGCGCCCTGACGATCGGGACCTACGACGGCGCCAACATCGAGATCATGGATGCGGTCGGCGAAGAGAATTTCTTCCTGTTCGGGCTTCGTGCTGAAGAAGTGCAGGAGATGCGGCATCAATATAATCCCGCGGGATTCATCGACGAGGACAGTGACCTGCAGGCTGTGATGCAGCTGCTCGAATCAGGTTACTTCAACGCGCGCGAACCCGGCATTTTCAACAATATCATCAACGCCATGAAAAGCCCGTCGGACCCATGGATGACCCTCGCCGATTTCAGGAGTTATGTTGACGCCCAGCAGCGCGTCAACGAGGCATGGCATTACAAGCATGCCTGGACGCGCATGAGTATTCTCAATACGGCCTGTAGCGGCTTCTTCTCCACTGACCGCACGATGCAGCAGTACAACGAGAAGATCTGGAAACTTGACCCGGTCACTGTCGGTGAATGAGCTCGCGGCGCATGCGCATCGACAAGCCACTGCTGTTCCTCGCGCTCCTGCTGGCATTTGTTCTCGTGGCTTTCATGCTGGACATCATTCCCTGGCCGTTCGGGATCCTGATCATCCTGATTCTGCTGGTTGCGCGGATCAGCTATCTGCAAAGCCGCAAGTACGGCAAAGGTAACCGGGACTGAAAACCCCGGCTTTGTCAGCCTTGCTGAAAGAGCGTGTTGCGCGCGACTTCGGTGATCGCGGAGACGGCGGGGTGCTTGATACGGCGTTCCGCGGAGATCAGGTAGTAGCGCTCGGTGAGCTCGTCCGTGCGACCGATGACCTCGACGCCGTATTTCTGGAGAACATCATTCTCGACTGCAGTCGGCGAGGTGAAGACACCGGCGCCGCCCTCGCCAAAAGCCTTCATCAGCGCCCTGTCTTCGAATTCAGCGACGACGACCGGCGTGAACCCCTGTCGTTCCATCCAGAGATCCAGGTCCCTTCTGTGACTACTGCCACTGTTCGGCATCAGGAAGTCTGCGCCGTCGAGCGATTCCGGGAAGTTTGCCCGTAGCGATTCTGCATGCCCGGAGAATGAGAAGAATGTGACGCCTGATTCCCCCAGGAGATGGTTGTAGGCGCGGATGTTGAGGGCAGGATTGATCGGACTGTCGGCAAGCACCACATCGAGCTTGTGTACCGAGAGGTCAGCAAGCAGATCGACCAGTGGAGCTTCGTTGCAGATTAGTCTGACCGATTCCTGCATCTGCAGGATCGGCTCCAGTACCCTGTATGCCAGCAGCTTCGGAACAATCATGGCAACGCCGACCCGCAGGGTGATGCTCGCACCGGGGGTCTTGCCAGCAAGTACATCCTGAAGTTCCACCCCCAGTCTGAACATCTCGTCCGCATAGGAGAAGACAAGGCGCCCCGTGTCCGTCAGGACGAGGTTGCGGCCTTCCCGCTGAAACAGCTTGTCGCCGATCTGTTCCTCGAGATCACGCAACTGGCCGCTGATGGTCTGCGGTGTGACGAAGAGTGCCTCGGATGCACGGGCGATGGATCCGTGACTGGCAACAGCCCAGAAATAGCGCAGGTGTTTGAGATTGAGATTCAGGTTCTGCATCGAGACTCATGCCATGATTTTTCGGACGCCAAACGCGAAGGGTCTTTACCGATCATAACAGTCAGGCCTTGATCAGTGTGACGGGAGAGACGAAGCTCTCGGGCTTGACGGCAAGGATTGAGGCGGATGTCGTCTGCAACAGCTCTTCTGCCGTGTTGCCGATAAAGAATCCCGGGATGCCGGTGCGTCCGATGGTTCCCATGACAAGAAGATCGGCATCCATCCGGCTTCCCAGGTCACGTATGGTTGCAGCAGTCGGTCCTTTCCTGAGGTAGACATTGTCCGCTTCGCTATCGAGTCCATAGTGTTCCAGCAGGTCGTCCAGGCGCTTGCGCCGCTCACTCCTTGTCGTTTCGATCAGCAGTTCGAGCTCCTTTCCGGAAATTCGGCCACGCCCGTTACGCAAGGTCGATTCACCGTGCATCTTCCATGCATGCACCACGGAGAGTTGCGCCGACTCCCTGCTGGCCAGCGAGGATGCCAGGTCCATCACCATGCGCGAGCAGCCGCCGTCCGTCTTCTCCGAAGGATTGACTGCAGCAAGGATATTTCTGTAAGGATGCGACACCGCTGGACGATCGATCCACACGGGACAGGGACACTTGCGCAACAGATGCAGGTCCGTACTGCCGAGCAGGCGTCTCGAAAAACCGTCCGGGGGACGCGCAGCCTTCATGACGAGGTCATGGCCATTGCGAAGCACCGCTCGAATGACCTCGACAAAATCGATACCGGTCTCGACCCGTGAGTAAATGAGATCATCATGCTCACGGAATCCCGCAATGAGCTCGTCGAGCTGTTGCTGCATGCGATCGCGAAGGATGGCATTCAAGTCGGTGCCCAGGCGTTCCTTCAGTTCCGCCGATGTCTCCCGGTCGCTGATCACATCCATGACAGTCAGGCGCGCTTCGTTGGTGGTGGCCAGCTTCACCGCGCGCTCCAGCGCCCATGTCGAGCCGGCATTGCCATCCGCAAAGAAAAGTATGTTCTTGAAACGTTTCATAACTAACTCCGGTTCGATTCAGCCGGGCGCAATGAGTGTGGTTAACAAAATGACGAAGAGTGTCATCCATTTCGATCTCCCGTGACCTTTCGCAAGTCGTCACGACAATTACTTTGTATGGGCTTTTGAGCTAAATGAAAAATCGAATTGTTGTCTCATATAGTTCGAAAAAAGCGAACAGTTGCGGCGACTGGCCGCAGGTATGGACTCAGCGCCTTGACTGCAGGCTGTCTGTCATCAGCCAGGGCAGGGTGAGACAGTTCTTGTGCGCGCACTCCCGCAGCGGAGACAGCGTCGATGATGCGGGGTTGAAGGGATTCAGGGCGAGAAGGGAAGTGTTCGGACCAGATATCTGCGGCTCAGGGTTCTGCCTGTTCGCTCGATGGCACGCCGTACTGCGAGATTTTCCGAGGATTGTATCTCTTCGATAGCAATGCTCTCTCTGCTCCTGAGATGCGTCACCACGCGGCACAGGCTGAGTTTGCTGCCGCGCGTGTCGTCATCTTCCCTGAGGCTGATATGGATGCGCATGATATCCGCTTCGAACGCTGTGAGGTTGAAGTGCAGAAGATCCCTGATCTTGCTCGTCTGGCTGTTGCCTGTCGAATCGATGGAGATTCTCATTGTTGTCTCGCCGGGAAAAAGTGTACCTGGAGTGCATTCCGCGGCTGATACGGTTACCCCGGAATACAGATTTCACCCTGCATACTGCACGAAGGTCGTCATTTCCGGGTTCGATTTTCCAGCTGTTTGATTCGTGTTTTTCGATGTCTCGCAGCAGTTTCCTTTTAACGACTTCAGGCTTCGAGTTTAACGATGCCTGTTTGACCTGAATTCGAACAATCGTCCCCTTTCAAACCAGCCGGGCTGACTCCACCATCTTCCTGTGTTTGAAATATGTCGGAGCAGAGTTATGTATTCCCGTTTTCTGGAAGTCCTTCCCAACGCAGTTCACGACCAGCTCAACAAGGGGCGTGATCTCTACCTCGTCGACGTCAGGCCGGCATATGAATACACGAGAGGCCATCCTCCGGGTGCCGTCTCGATTCCGCTGGAGCGAATCAGCCAGATGGAGATTCGTCGCGAACTCGGTGATGAGGCGGGCAGGCAGAGCCCCCTCTACCTCATTTCCGGTTCCGGAGAGAAGGCTGTGAAGGCTGCCACGAAACTACAGCAGGAGGGGTTGCATCAGTGCCTTCTCGTTCGCGGAGGGACCGATGCCTGGTCGGAGGATTACCATCTTTCCTGAACGTCTGCAGACGGGAATTCTTCCTCTCCAGGGTGTTGCGCCAGTCAGGAATCCTTGCCTGCATGACTTTTGAAAACCTTTTCCGGCGGTACGCTGAACAGCAATACACAGAGCATTAAACGGCGATCCTGCAGCCTGCAGCAAGGATGCTGCTTCCCGGAACAGAGCCGTGCAATAAACCACAGAATTTACTGTATTGAATGTAACTCGGCACTGCTCGATACTATAACCGAGTAAAAAGCTAGGTAATTATCCCCATGAGCACAACAGCAGAAGAAATCAGAGGCTACGTCGAAAGCGGTTACGAACACGGATTCGTGACCGAAGTAGAAACCGATATCATCCCGCCGGGCTTGAGTGAGGATGTCATCCGTCAGATTTCCGAAAGAAAGTCGGAGCCGGAATGGTTACTAGCGTATCGCCTGA
>JARFQQ010000109.1 GCA_029287695.1 Gammaproteobacteria bacterium
AGGAGCACCAGGCCTGTAATCAGTGTTTTCATCAGTCTCGCTTATCCAACATTCCTGCCCGAAGGACGTACGCACCAGCTCAAAGGGTTGACCGGAGCGGAGCCCTTGCGGATTGCAAAATAGACGGCCGCATTGCGGCGGCCACCACTGACGCCTGCAAGGCTGACAACCTCTCCAGCCTCGACGCTGTCTCCTACTTTTTTAAGCAGGCTCTGGTTGTAGCCGTAAAGCGTCATGTAACCATCCCCGTGATCAACAATAAGCATCAGGCCGTATCCACGCAACCAGTCGGCAAATATGACGACTCCGCTATGGACAGCCCTGACATTCTCGCCTTCCCGGGACTCTATCACTATTCCCTCGAGCTTGACGTTGCCTTTCCTGCTCTCCCCGAAGCGCTCCACCATTCTACCTGCAACCGGCCAGGGCAGCTTTCCCTTGCGCGACTTGAAGGGAATACTGGCCGGCACCGGTGGCGGTGCAACCTCGGCAAGCTTGCGTGTCAGCTCCTCGAGCTGTGCAACATCCTCCCTGAGAGTAGCAAGCCGCTTGTCGGTCCTGGCGATCTGTTTCTCACGCTCCGCAAGTGCCTGCTTGCGCTGATCACGCGCCTCTTCCACCGAGGCAAGCAGTTCCTGCTGCTCGGCACGCAGGCTGTTGAGCCTCGCTTCATCTGAACGAATCCTCTCTCCCGTTTCGATGAGCGTGCGAAAAGAGTTCTGGATATCCGCGATGAGGCCGGACCTGGCCTGATTGAGGTAGTCGTAGTAAGAGAGGATCCTGCTGAGGCGCGCAGGATCATCCTGGTTCAGCAGAAGCTTGAGTCGCTGCTGGCGTCCCATGCGGTAGCTCGCGAGCACCTGCCGACGGAGGAGCAGTTTCTGGTCGGCGAGTCGTTTTTCAACAGGTCCGAGGGTTTTCAAAAGTTCTTCACGACGCCTGGCGACGCTTTCGATTTCCTGCTCGGTCTGGCGCAGGCGGGCTGTGTGGCGGCTGATCTGCTGTTCTGTCTCGCGCAGCGCAGCAACCTCGATTTCCCTCTCCTTCCGCGCGGCCTTCAGTTCGACCGTCACCTCCTTGACCTCTGCACGTAACGCTCGCATCCTTTCGGCGTTGTCCTCATCGGCCGCGAACAGGGGAACCGTTGCAAGCAGGGCTGCCATCAGCGAGGCGATGGCAGGATAGCGCCTCACCTAGGCCGCATCCTCGTCGGCTTCATCGAGAGCAGGCTCGACCAGCAGGACCTTGCCACTCATTTCGGTGGGTTGTTCCAGTCCCATCATCATGAGCAGGGTCGGTGCGATATCGCACAGCGCTCCCCCTTCCTCGAATACTTTCTTCTGTGTGCCGACATAGATCAGGGGAACCGGGTTGGTGGTATGCGCGGTGTAGGGCTGCCCCGACGCATGGTTGACCATCTTCTCGGCATTGCCATGATCGGCCGTGACAAGGCACTCACCGCCGGCACGATGGAGCGCCGATATCACTCGCCCGATGCACTCGTCGACCGCCTCGGCCGCAGCAATCGCAGCTTCGATCTTGCCGGTATGACCGACCATGTCGGTGTTGGCATAGTTGCAGATGATGACATCGTAGTCGCCGCTTTCGATCGCCTCGACGAGCTTGTCCGTGACTTCCGGCGCACTCATTTCGGGCTTGTGATCGTAGGTCTTGACCTTCGGTGAAGGCACAAGAACCCGCTCTTCGCCTTCGTATGGTGTTTCGCGCCCGCCGTTGAAGAAGAAGGTGACATGGGCGTATTTCTCGGTTTCGGCGATACGCAGCTGGCGCAAGCCAAGATTCGCGATATATTCGCCGAAGGTATTTGGCAACCTCTCCGGAGGGAAAGCCACAGGAATACCAAAGCCCTTCGTGTACTCTGTCAGGCTCACGAACGTGGCAAGCTTCGGAGTAGCCTCGCGCTCAAAGCCATCAAAATCCGGTTCGATGAAAGGACGTGTAATCTGGCGAGCGCGATCCGATCGGTAGTTCATGAAGATGATAACGTCGCCGTCATTCATGGTGACCGGTTCGTCACCCTCCGGCACGATCGCGGTAGCCTGGACGAACTCGTCGGTCTCGTCACGCGCATAGGCCATTTCGAGCGCCGTGATGGTGTCAGGCGCCCGGAATTCCGCCTTGCCGAGCGTCATCAGATCGTAGGCGGACTTGATACGTTCCCAGCGATGATCCCGGTCCATGGCGTAGAAGCGGCCGATCAGGCTCACGACTCGGCCGCCGCCCGCTTCCCGGAAGACCTTCTCCACGTCCTCGAGCGACCTGTGCGCACTCTTGGGAGGCGTATCTCGTCCGTCGAGAAAGGCGTGAACGCAGACGTTCCGCGCCCCGCGTTCGACGGCGAGCTTGATGGCGGCATGGATATGGCACTCATGGCTGTGCACACCACCCTCGGACAACAGACCGACGATATGCACGGCCGAGTCGTTTTCGATCGCCTTGTCGACCGCATCGGTCAGGGTTCCGTTGCTAAAGAAGGAGCCGGTGCGGATCGAGCGGCTGACACGTGTGAATTCCTGGTAGACGACGCGCCCGGCGCCAAGATTGAGGTGACCAACCTCGGAGTTACCCATCTGGTCGGCCGGCAGGCCAACAGCAGAACCGGAGGTGGTGATCCTGGTATGCGGGTACTCACGCCACAGCCGGTCGAAAACGGGTGTTCTCGCTTGCGCGATGGCGTTATCAGCCGTCTCTTCGCTGTAACCCCAGCCGTCGAGAATCAGCAATGCGATGGGTCGTGGTTGTGCCATTATCCTGTGTCGTTATCTCTTCGGGCGCCCGCAGTCCGGACGCATCTCAATACAAATCTCTCCCATTTTAACGCAAACTCCCGAATACATTAACTTTCTAATATGGTGTAAAATGCCCGCCGAGGAAGAAATCCCGTTCCGTACAAAAGTAGAAGTATCATGACCGAAGCTGAAGACCTCCAGGACAATTTCGAACTGCTCGCCGGCGAAGCCGATATCGATCGCGCATCGCGCGCACTCAAGGCCATGTCGCATCCGTTGCGCCTCAAGATCCTCTGTACACTCGGCGAGGGCGAGGTCAGCGTCCAGGATATTGTCGAGAATGTCGGCACCTCCCAGAGCAATATTTCCCAACACCTTGCGATCCTGCGCGACAAGGACATCCTTGCTACACGCAAGGATGCAAACCGTGTCTACTACAAGATCAGTGACCCGCGACTCCTGCAATTAATTGGTATGATGCGCGAAGTTTTCTGCACCAGACACGACTAGACGCATGGAACAACTCATCGAATTTGCCGGCAATCACCTCTTGCTGGTGATGGCCCTGTTCGTGATCTCGGGCGCACTGGCCTGGAACCTGATCGCGGGCGGCGGCAAGAACAACATCCCCCCGAGCGAGGCGACCGTTCTCATCAACCGCGAAGATGCCGTGGTCGTCGATGTCAGGCCCATCGCCGATTTCAACAAGGGGCATATCGTCCATTCGATCAACCTGCCGATCAACGGTTTCAAAAACCAGATCAAGCAGCTCGAGAAGCACAAGAACACGCCGGTCATCGTCAGTTGCCGTTCAGGCAACCAGAGCCAGATGGCCTGCCGCGAACTGCGCAAGGCCGGTTTCGAGAAAGTCTACAACCTGCGCGGAGGCGTCATGGCCTGGCAAGGCGCAAACCTCCCGCTGACGAGGAAAAAGTAACCATGAGCGAAGAGAACCAGGAAGCACAGAACCAGCAGGAGCAGGGGCAATTCAGCCTGCAACGCGTCTACTGCAAGGATATCTCGTTCGAGACGCCGAATTCGCCGCAGTCTTTTCTGACCGACTGGAAACCGGACATGAACCTGAACCTGAATACCCAGGTCCAGGCACTCGGGGATGATAATTACGAGGTCGTGCTGGTCGTGACGGTCACCGTCAAGAATCACGACCAGACCGCTTTCCTGGCCGAAGTCCACCAGGCCGGTATCTTCCAGATCAAAGGTATTCCGGATGACCAGAAGAACCCCGTGATGGGAATCACCTGCCCGAACATTCTCTTCCCGTTTGCGCGTGAGGCAGTCGCCGATCTCGTCAACAGGGGCAGCTTTCCGCAACTGCTGCTGTCACCGGTGAACTTCGAGCAGCTCTACGCGCAGCACCTGCAACAGGTCAAGGACGCACAGCAACAGGCCGAGAGTGAACCAAAGCACTGAAGCCGTCACATCCATCGGAATCCTCGGGGCCGGTTCCTGGGGTACAGCACTCGCCATTCTCCTCGCTCGCAACGGCCTCGAAGTCCGTCTCTGGGGCCTCGAAAGGGAGATCAGGCGTCTTGCCGAAGATCGCGAGAACAGGCAGTTCCTGCCCGGCATTCCCTTTCCCGAAAAACTGACCCCCGATGCGAACCTCGCCCGGGCCGTGGAGTGTGACGAGATACTCGTGGTCGTGCCAAGCCAGGCGTTTCACGAGGTACTTCTCAAGATCGCCGCTATCAGGCCGCTGCAGTCCCTCTGCTGGGCAACCAAGGGCCTGGATCCGAATACCCGCCACCCCCTGAGTACAGACGCCGAGACCATCTTCCCCGGAGCCGACCTCGCCGTTATCTCCGGGCCCACCTTTGCTGTCGAGGTCGCAGAGGGTCTGCCAACAGCAGTGACCGCAGCCTCAACCTCGCAGCACTACAGCGAACGGCTGGCCGGGGTACTGAAGGGAGAAACTTTCCGCGCCTATACATCCACAGACATCATTGGCGTCCAGCTCGGCGGGGCAGTCAAGAACGTCATGGCAATTGCCGCCGGGATTTCGGACGGGCTTGGCTTCGGGGCCAATGCCCGCGCAGCACTGATCACGCGCGGACTGGCAGAGATCACAAGACTCGGTGTCGCCCTTGGTGCGCACCCCGAGACTTTCATGGGCCTGGCCGGGCTCGGCGACCTCACCCTGACATGTACCGATAACAAGTCACGCAACCGCCGTATGGGCCTCGCACTGGCCGAGGGCCTGACCATCGAGGAGGCGCGCGCTCGTATCCAGCAGGAAGTCGAGGGTGTTCACGCCGCCAAGGAGACCTTCTTCCTGGCCAGCGAACTCAACGTCGAAATGCCAATCACGACCGAGGTCTATCGTATTCTACACGAGGGACTCGACCCGCACATTGCGGTCAGGGAACTGCTTCATCGGCGGCAACGCGCCGAATAGTGACTATTTCGACGCGGCCCCCGTGAGCTTGTCGAGACCGCCCGCGACCTTCTCCAGCACTGCCGTGTTCTCAAGCTTGTAGCTCTCCTTCAGCGATAGGGGATTTTCCCAGGCGATGACTGTTTTGCCGTCCGCGTTGCTGTAGACCAGCACCTTGAGCGGCAGCTCGACACCGACACGCATATCCTGCTGCATGAGTACCGTTCCCCCTTTCGGATTACCGAAAATCAGGAGCTGGGAGTCTGGCATCTCCATCTCGACGCTCTCTGCATTCTTCGCATGGTCCACACGTGCAAATACGGTCATACCCTTTTCCTTTACGATGGACTCAAACTTGTCCATGGTCTCCTGCACGCTGTGTGCGCTCTCCTTCGTGAGGAGCTCTGCCTGCGCCAGGCCGGATATCGACAGGGCAAATACCAGAGTCGTAATACTTCTCATCATGATTTGAATCCTCGGTTAGTGGTTTTGGGTGTCTTTTCGAATGGTTCTCATAGTCAAGACACGAAAGCGGGAAAATATCTTGCAGAAAAAATCACGCAAGATTGACAAATATTAATCCATAACGCGATGCGTATTGCGGGTTTATATATTAGAGTTTTACCAGATACTGAATTAACCGGAGAAACGCCATGAACAATATGCTTGAAGTCAACTGTGAAGAGTGGCGCGAAATTGCAGAGTCATACCCCGAAGAGATGGAAGTCATCATCGAGATGATGATCGAGGCTGACGAGCAAATCTGCGTTGAATATGACGAAGCAGCCTGATCCTTCACAACCTGCCCCATGAAAACCCCTGTCGATCGACAGGGGTTTTTTCTTTCCCGCTGTTCGGGAGAGAGAGATGCCGCATCTGCTGGTAACACAGGGTGTATAGTCCTCTGTCCCGCGATTCACCTGGCAAGCAATGACTCCCTTCTACCGCAATGTTCCGGTACTGGCGATAGCGCAATCGCTCATGATGAGCGCCAATTCCCTGATCGTGGCATCGGCCGCGCTTGTTGGCGCCATGCTCGCGGAAGACAAATCACTTGCGACACTACCGCTGGCAATACAGTTCATCGCCACCATGCTGACGACGATTCCTGCGTCGCTGCTCATGGACAGAATCGGAAGGAAAACCGCCTTCATGCTGGTGACGCTTGTCGGCATGACGGCGGGGGCGCTCGCGACTTGGGCGATCATCACTGACAGCTTCTGGCTCTTCGCCTGTGCAACCGGACTGGTCGGCGTCTTCAATGGCTTCGGCAATTACTACCGCTTCGCCGCAGCCGACGCTGTCGATGAGTCGCTGAAGGGCCGCGCGATCTCCTGGGTCATGATCGGTGGCGTCATCGCTGCCTTCATTGGTCCGAACCTCGCCAACCATACCCGGGAGCTCATCGACGGAGCGACATTTGCAGGAAGTTACGCAGCCCTGGTGCTCATCTATCTGCTCTCGCTGGTGATCACCGCCTCCCTCAAACTGCCGCATCGCTTCCATAACGTCATGGAACACGACATGGCAGAACAACGCCCGCTGGGCGAGATCATGCGGCAACCGAAATTTATCGTCGCCGTCATTTGCGCCATGTTCGGCTACGGCGTCATGTCACTCGTGATGACCGCAACCCCGCTCGCCATGGACCACCACCATCACCATTTCGACGATACGGCTTTCGTCATTCAGTGGCACGTCCTGGCCATGTTTGCACCCTCCTTTTTCACCGGCGAACTGATTCGCCGCTTCGGGGTCAGCCGCATCATGGGCACCGGGGCACTGCTGGGTCTGGCCTGCGTCGTTCTGAATCTCGCAGGAACCAGCGTCGCGCACTTCTGGTGGGCGCTCGTGGCACTCGGCATCAGCTGGAACTTTCTGTTCATCGGCGGCACGACACTGCTGACGGAAACCTACAGGCAGGCAGAACGTGCCAAGGTGCAGGCAGCCAATGATTTCATTGTCTTCACAACGGTCGCAGTGGCGTCACTCTCTGCCGGCTACCTGCAGTACAGCTACGGCTGGCAAACGGTCAATCTGGGGGTCGTGCCGCTGCTCCTGCTGATCCTCGCAAGCATCGCCTGGCTCACTCTGACTCAACACAGGTCAAGTCAACGCGGGGCTGTCGAGATGCAGGGCAGAGAATAGGTATTCACCACGAAGGACACGAAGAGCGCAAAGTCATCCGTGCAGCTGAATGGACAGGTTGTAATCAAAGCCGAATAGCCCGGACTCAGTATCTGCACTGCCGATGCACCCGACCCAACCTTGGCGTCCTTTGTGCTCTTTGTGGTTAATCCCCAGCTGCCCGACTATCCCGAAAAAAGTCATTTTTCACCACGAAGGACACGAAGAGCGCAAAGGTCATCCGTGCAGCTGAATGGACAGGTTGTAATCAAAGCCGAATAGCCCGGACTCAGTATCTGTACTGCCGATGCACCCGACCCAACCTTGGCGTCCTGTGTGCTCTTTGTGGTTAATCCCCAGCTGCCCGACTAACCCGAAAAAGTCATTTTTCACCACGAAGGACACGAAGAGCGCAAAGTCATCCGTGCAGCTGTATGGACAGGTTGTAATCAAAGCCGAATAGCCCGGACTCAGCATCTGTTCTGCCGATGCACCCGACCCAACCTTGGCGTCCTTTGTGCTCTTTGTGGTTAATCCCCAGCTGCCCGACTAACCCGAAAAAAGTCATTTTTCACCACGAAGGACACGAAGAGCGCAAAGGTCAGCCGTGCAGCTGTATGGACAGGTTGAAAGCAAAGCCGAATAGCCCGGACTCACAATCTGAACTCCCGATTCACCCGCCACCACCTTGGCGTCCTATGTGCTCTTTGTGGTTAATCCCCAGCTGCCCGACTAAGCCGGGCAGTGGTCATGGTTCTCCCCGGAGAACGCCGG
>JARFQQ010000179.1 GCA_029287695.1 Gammaproteobacteria bacterium
CTGCGCGTGGAAGAGGGTACCGACGCGGAGAAGTTCAAGGTCTCGGGGCGTGGCGAACTGCACCTCTCGGTGCTGATCGAGAACATGCGCCGCGAGGGTTTCGAGCTGGCGGTATCGCGTCCCGAGGTTATTTTCCGCGAGATCGACGGTGAGATCTGCGAGCCTTACGAGCAGGTCACCATCGATATTGAAGAGCAGCACCAGGGTGCGTTGATGGAGACCCTGGGTGAGCGCAAGGGCAATCTGAAAGACATGGTGCCCGACGGCAAGGGCCGGGTGCGCCTGGACTACATGATGCCCTCTCGTGGCCTGATCGGTTTCCAGACCGACTTCATGAGCATGACCTCGGGCACCGGCCTGATCTACCACGTCTTCGATCACTATGGCCCGGTCCAGACCGGTGGTATAGCACCGCGCAAGAACGGCGTGCTGATCTCCAACGGCAAGGGCAAGGCGCTGGGCTACGCACTCTTCAACCTGCAGGAGCGCGGCCGCCTGTTCAGCTCACACGGTGACGACGTCTATGAAGGCCAGATTATCGGCATCCACTCGCGCTCCAACGACCTCGTGGTCAACCCGCTCAAGGGCAAGCAGCTGACCAACGTACGTGCCTCGGGCAAGGACGACGCGATCGCCCTGACCCCGCCGATACCGCTGACCCTGGAGATGGCGCTGGAGTTCATCGAGGAAGACGAGCTTGTCGAGATCACTCCCCAGTCGGTGCGCCTGCGCAAGAAACTGCTGCTCGAGCACGAACGCAAGAGGGCATCACGCGAGGCGTCATGACGCTGGATGATGATAGTCACTGGATGGCGTATGCACTTGGCCTGGCGCATGAGGCAGAAGCGCTGGGTGAAGTTCCTGTCGGTGCT
Organism: Gammaproteobacteria bacterium; assembly: GCA_029287695.1. Classification (GTDB taxonomy): domain Bacteria; phylum Pseudomonadota; class Gammaproteobacteria; order Chromatiales; family Chromatiaceae; genus Sva-25. The sequence goes on from JARFQQ010000179.1 coordinate 873, forward strand.
GTCATCGTCTCGGAAGGAAAAGTCATCGGTGAAGGTTTCAACAAACCGATTGCAAGCAGGGACCCGACCGCCCACGCAGAAATCCAGGCAATACGGGATGCGGGTCTTCGCATCGGCAATTACCGGCTGCCGGATGCGACTCTTTACGTAACACTAGAGCCCTGCACCATGTGTGCCGGGGCGATCGTCCATGCCCGTATCGACCGGGTCGTTTATGGCGCCAGCGATCCAAAGGGCGGGGCGTGCGGCAGTGTTTTCGACCTGCTGCCGGCAGACGAACGATTCAATACGCGTGTCGAGGTCACAGCGGGAGTGCGCGCGGTTGAATGTGGTACGCTACTGAGCCGGTTCTTTCAGCGTCGCCGGACGGAGAAGAAAACATCATGAGACAAATCCTCACCCTGCTGATTGCAGCGACCCTTACCCTTGTATCCATGCAGCTGCCTGCCGAAACTGCGGTGGAGTACGCCCCGGTCACCGTTCCGATGTCACCGAAAAAACTCTCTGATGACACCTACTACGTCGAGGGGCTCGCCGGGGTTGCGACGGCTTTCGAAGGCTTCATCTCGAATGCCGGCTTTGTCGTCACCGATGAAGGTGTCGTTGTCTTCGACGCGCTCGGTACCCCGTCACTGGCATGGCAGTTGCGCCAGGAGATCAGGAAAATCACGGACAAGCCTGTCGTCAAGGTCGTCGTCAGCCATTATCATGCCGATCATGTACTGGGCCTCGAGGTCTTCAAGGACGAGGGAGCGGAAATCATTGCGCCGGCTGAAGCCGAGAGGTACATACAGGGCGGACTGGGCCAGGAACGCCTCGAGGAGCGCACCCTGTCGCTCGACCCCTGGGTGACCGAGAAGACACGGCTTGTGTCACCTGATGTCTGGCTCGACAAGAGCATGACCATGGAGATCGGGGGCAAGCGCCTGACGATCCTTCACCTCGGCAAAGCACATTCCGATGGGGATATTGCCATGCTCGTCGAGCCTGACAAGGTGCTGTTTACGGGCGACATCCTTTTCGAGGGGAGGGTGCCTTTCGTCGGTAGTGCCGATACAAAGGGCTGGCTCGAGGCGCTGGAGTCGATGCAGACCACGGGGCTCAAGGCGCTGGTGCCCGGCCACGGTCCGTCCGCGTCCGATCCCGATGCGGCCATCGTGATGACACGCGACTATCTCGCCTACCTTCGGGAGGTGATGGGTGCCGCCGTCGAGGACCTGGTCGATTTCGACGAAGCCTATGCCGAAGCCGACTGGAGCCGCTTCGAAAAACTGCCGGCCTTCGAGGCCGCCAACCGCATCAACGCCTACGGCGTCTATCTCTCCATGTCCGACGAGGCGCTGGAATAATCGGAGATCGCCCCGGAATACCAGGCCCGGGCATCCGCTAGAGTGATTTCTCCCGGGCCTGACGGGCATCCGGGTTTTCCGCGTTCTCTGCACTGGCCGTCCTGAAGCTCGTGTGCCAGACCAGTAATTCATAGAAATTGCGGATATTGTCGACGTAGGCCACAGGTTCCCGGCCACGCGCGTAACCATGTTTCAGTGTCGTGTGGTATTTGCTCTGCGCAAGCAGGGGCAGGTGTTCTCGCACATCCTGCCAGATATTCGGGTTCCCTCCCAGCCGCTCGGTGAGAATCCTGGCATCCTCGAGGTGGCCAAAGCCGACGTTGTAGCCTGCAAGGATGAACCACTGGCGATCAGGCATCCTGACCTCTTCCGGAATCTGCCCGTCGAGGAACCTGAGATAGCGCGCCGATCCGACAACACTCTGTTCCGGGTCGGTACGGTCAGCAATATCGACAAGGCTGGCCGTGTCATTGGTGAGCATCATCAGGCCCTTGACACCAGTCGGTGAGACAGCCTCCGGGTTCCAGTGTGACTCCTGGTAGCCAATGGCGGCCAGCAGCCGCCAGTCATAGCCGCTGGCCCTGGCGACGCGCCTGAAGAGCGCCTCGAAGCCTGGCAGGCGCGATTCGACGTTTTTCCAGAAGGTGTGGGTATCGGCGAAGGTCAGCAAGTCAACATGCGCGTAGTAGCGTTGCAGGATCGTATCGAGCTTGCCGTTCCTGCGGATGCGCTGGAAGTAATCACTGACCCTGTCGTGCAGAGAAATATCCTTTCGCCTCGGCATGGCCCACTGCAGTGGTTGCGGCAGGCCGATATCAAAAGCGACGCGCAGATCCGGGTAGAACCGCCGGTTGAAATCCACGACGTTGGAATTGGCAATCGTGTACTTGATGGCTTTTTCCTGGAGCAGGTAGAGCAGCTGCTCCACGTCCTTGTCCGGCGCGCTTTTCCAGCTGGCGAAGAGTTCACCCTGCTCGCCAAGCTGCTGAAGAAGCTCGCCGTGATGGCTCCCTTCGGCAATCTCGATTTCATCGTCCCCGACCTGGTAGAGGCTGGCAGGGGCAGGCGTTCCCGCCCTGTAGACTAGTTGCCGGCTGATGTGCTGGTAGACGGGGCCGAGTCGGATGCGCTGTGGCATTCCCTTCAGAATCATACCGGGCGCAGCCAGGTGTACCTCGCCGTTTTCGACAGCGTCCATGATCTCCGAATCGCGCTCATAAGTGATGAATTCGGGTTTGACGCCCAGTGATTCTGCAAAACCGGTCACCAGGTCATATTCGGGACCGGTCAGTCCGTTCGGGCCTTCATACCAGGTCGTGGCGCTGTTGCGGGTTGCGACGAGAAGCACGCCATCGCGCTCGATGCTCTCGACGATACTGAGCGGTTTGCCCCATTCTGTGTAGAGCAGCAAAAAGAGGAGGGTCGCCGGGACGAATGCCGCCAGCGTCAGGGGCAGAAAAAGCAGCTTGCTGAAGAGGTTAGTGCTGTGCCGCCGGAATCCCATCGTCTCCTGTTGTCATGATCATCTGCGGAGCCGATGATCATAGCTTCCGCCTGCGGTGAAGTACAGAAATCCGGATAGCGCCACCGGATTTGTTTTTCGAGCGGAATTGACCGGGTAATCGCATGGCGCAAAGGGTACAATCGCCACCAACATAACGATAAAACAACAGGTTGCGTCTTTCTTTGCACACATGATCGAAGTCGAGGGAATTTCAAGATATTACGGCAGTCAACTGGCAGTCGATGATGTCTCTTTCACAGTCGGAGCCGGCGAGATTGTCGGATTGCTTGGGCACAATGGTGCTGGAAAAAGCACCATCATGAAGATGCTGACCGGATTTCTCGAACCCGCATCCGGCCGCATCCGTGTCGGCAACCTCGATCTTCGCCAGCATCCCGTCAAGGCGAGAAACCTGATTGGTTATTTGCCCGAGAATTGTCCGCTCTACCCTGAAATGCAGGTGATGGAGTATCTCTACTTTCAGGCCTCCCTGAAGGGTATTGCAGAATCCCGGCAGCATCAGCAGATCGTGCATGCCATCCGGCAGACGCAACTCCACGAAAAAGCCACAAGCCTGATCGATACACTCTCCCGTGGCCAGCGCCAGCGCGTGGGCGTTGCCCAGGCACTGCTTGGCGATCCGAAAATTCTGATTCTCGACGAGCCGACAAATGGACTCGATCCGGCCCAGATCAGGCGCATGCGCCAGCTCATCAGGAATGCGGCACAGCAAGCCACTGTGCTGATCTCGACCCATATCCTCCAGGAGGTGGAAGCCGTTTGTGACCGGGTCCTGATCCTGCGTGACGGAAAGCTCGTCATCGACCGTTCGCTCGATGAATTGCAGCGTACGAGCCGACTGCAGGTCGTCGTAGAGCATCCGGGTGATGCTGCAAGCGCCGTGCTGGAGAGCATCGCACCTCTGGAGTCCGGCGATGGATGCTATCTGCTCGACTGCTCGGGCGAGGGTGTGACGCAGACGGCTCGAGAGGTCAGCAGGCGACTCGCGGAAGAGGGGATACTGCTGCTCGAATTGCGTCC
>JARFQQ010000192.1 GCA_029287695.1 Gammaproteobacteria bacterium
CAGCGCGTCGCGGTCGACCCACCAGTCGTCCTGGGCGAGCACGTCGATCACGTTGCGCAGGCGCACGAGAAACTTGTCCGGATCGTTGAGTTCGAGTCGCTGGACCCAGAGGCCAAACTGCTCCTGGCTCTCGATGCCGGAGTGGCGGCGGGCGACATTGCCGAGCAGCTGGTTGGAGAAGAAAACCAGGCGCTCCTTGTCCGGCCCGTCCTCTGCGCGCATGTCGGCGAGGAAGAGCGCCGTCGCGGCAGCCACGGCAGCGCCATCGGCATCGTCCGGTGTATCGTCGATGACGTGGCTGAGCAGATGGATGCTGATTTCCGGGTCGATCGGGAAAGTGACGCCAAGCCAGATGCCATTGCCAAGGGCGATAAGCGAATCCGGCTGGTCGCTGAGGTAGAGTACGTCGCATGCGTCCGCAGCATTTTCCCAGTCCTGTTCTGCCGCAAAGAGGTCGAACGCCGTGCGTGCCAGCGGCCAGGCCTCTTCTCCACGCTCGAGCGTCGAATGCGCGCGTGCCATCTCAAGCAGGATGCGGGCGCGCTCGGGGGGCGGTGCGTTCTCCGGGAGGCGGCCGAGCTCATGCTGCAGCTCGACGAGCTGCCCCTCGAGTTGTGCTTTCTGGCCGAGGTCCTTGCGCAGCGAGGCAGCGGCGCTGTCCTCGATCTTGTTGGGGTCCAGATAATCAACCATGTTCATGCTCCATTCTAACGGTAGCTGCTGAAGGCAGCTTCGAGACGATCTTCCCAGTTATCCGGCGTATCCGGGTAGTGGGGTTTAACGTCGATCTGGAAAAACATCTCACCGGTGGCGCCGGCGTAGTCTTTCAGTGCCTGCTCCAGTTCGGTGAAGGATTGTAGTTCCTGGTTGGCGATCAGGACCTGGCTTAGCTGCAGCATGCTTTACTCCGTTGCTATGGTATTGCTTACGATGCGGTCATGGAAACGCGCGCGCCACACCAGGCGTTTCTTGTCGGGTGTGTCGCCATCGGTAAAGGCATTGCGCCGGTGAAGGATGTTGTTGCTCACCACTCCCTCGCCCGGCTCGAGTCTGTAGGTGTACATGGGGGCGCTGTCGTCCCGGAACAATGCCGTAATGAAATCCCGCGCCTTTCGTGTGGCAGCGTCATCCTTCCAGATGATATTGCGTTTGCGCGCTGAATAGCGCATGTGCAGGTGGCCGGAGGGGGCGACAGAAAAAACGGGCCCGCTGTGGTCCGGCCGGATTTCGTCACCATCCTCGCGATTGGCGGGGATGGTCATGGCATCCGGCTGCATCAGCGCACTGATCATGGCGGGATCCTCGTCTCGCATCATTAGATAGAGCATTTCATGGTCCATAAGCCGGCTTTCGCCACCGCCGGCAGCCTGGCGCACGCAATAGAGTGCCCATCCATGGATCTGCTTGCCGGATTCGTTGTAGTAGCCATCGGTATGCCAGCTCAGCTGCCGGTCGGTGTAGGGAATATAGGCGGTTCCCTGCTGCTGCCTGACCTGGATACTGCTGATGCCGGTATCGTCAGCGCGCAGGTTCCTGTCGAGATGCACCAGGCCGATCGATTCGCAGAGTTGTTTCAGGCAGTTTTCATCCGTCATCGCCGCCGGGTCCGTGGCGAAGAGCGCCCAGTTGTGGCGCCGGGTCAATGCTGTCAGCTTGTCGAGTTCCTGCGTGGACGGGTGGCAAGGGTCGGCCAGGTGCACGCGCATCTCGTCGATTGACCCGGGAGGGGAAGCGAGTTTCTCTGCCCGCCATGCCTGCCAGGCAGCATCGTTCTGCAGGTCGAATGGAGAACCGGCGGGGATGTTTATTTGCATATCGGAATTTTATTGACTGCTTATATAGTCATCAATTAGGATAGCCTGTTAATGCCTTGCTGGCTACAGGGTTTATCTGGCCATTTGTCGTGGCCGGGAATACTAACTCGTTGCTCTGGTGGATAAAAATCATCGTGAGCAGGGTTATGCCGGCAAACCGCAAGGAACCGGAGTATCCCCAAGGGGATAGGCGAGGGGTGAGGCTATCCCTCTTTGGTGGAATGTCGCCGGCAGGCCCACGGGGCTATATTAGCGGCCGTTAATGGGATCCTCTCACCAGGGGATTCGTTTGGCGGGAAGGGAAACTCTGACTTTCTGCCGGTCAGTATTCGGGCGTCTTGCCGATGCAGGTCGTCGATTGATTCAAAACTATAGCGTCTTCAGTCAAGGAGAACCAACCACATGGCAACGAAACACCATACTCCGATGCTGGACCAGCTGGAAAGCGGTCCATGGCCGAGCTTTATCTCCGGTATCAAGCGTCTGCGTGACGAACACCCGGATGAGCGTATCAATAAAGTTACCGGCGACCTCCTGGGTCAGCTGGAACACTCCTACGAAACCCGCAAGGGCTACTGGAAAGGCGGAACAGTCTCTGTCTATCAGTATGGTGGCGGTATCATTCCGCGTTTTTCCGAGGTAGGCGACGCCTTCCCCGAGTCAAGAGAATTCCACACCCTGCGCGTTCAGCCGCCGGCAGGTAACCACTACAGCACCGACATGCTGCGCCAGCTTGCAGACAGCTGGGAGAAATACGGCTCGGGCCTGGTCACTTTCCACGGCCAGACCGGCAACATCATGTTCATCGGTACTGACACCGAAAACACCCAGCATTTCTTCGACGAGATCAACGACTACGGCTGGGATCTCGGTGGCGCAGGCCCATGTGTTCGCACAGCAATGTCCTGTGTCGGCGCAGCGCGTTGCGAAATGTCCTGCACTAACGAGCAGAAAGCACACCGCCTGCTCGTCAACAACTTCACTGACGATGTTCACCGTCCGGCACTGCCGTACAAGTTCAAGTTCAAGGTTTCCGGTTGCCCGAACGACTGCCAGAACGCTGTAGAGCGCGCGGATTTCGCCGTCATCGGTACCTGGCGTGATGACATGCAGGTCAACCAGGAAGAGGTCAAGAACTACGTTGCAAAAAAGGGTCGCGAGTACATCATCGACAATGTCGTCTCGCGCTGCCCGACCAACGCGCTGTCCCTGAAGGACGACGACACGCTCGACGTCAACAACAAGGACTGCGTCCGCTGCATGCACTGCCTGAACGTCATGCCGAAAGCACTGCACCCGGGCGATGACAAGGGCGTCACCATCCTCATCGGCGGCAAGCGCACGCTGAAGATCGGCGACCTCATGGGCACCGTTGTTGTTCCTTTCAAGAAACTCGAAACCGAGGAAGACTGGGAATCCATTGTCGAGCTCGCGGAAGAGATCATCGATTTCTGGGCCGAGAATGCACTCGAGCACGAGCGCTGCGGCGAGATGATCGAGCGTATCGGTCTCGTCAACTTCCTCGAAGGGGTTGGCGTCGAAGTCGATCCGAACATGGTCAACGAGCCGCGCCAGAGCTCCTACGTCCGCATGGACGGATGGGACGACGAAGCGGTGAAGTGGTTCGACCGTCAGGCCGAAGCTTCCTGAGTCGCTGACCAGGCTGTATAGAGAGTAAGTGACTGGCGGGCTAACCCGCCCGCCAGGCAAGATGTTTTATTCCAAGATTCTGGAGATAACAAATGGCAGATATGCGTGATCCCATCGAAACGGGCTGCCCGGATCCTTTTCAGTACATGCATCCGATGATGCGTCGCAATTTCGGCATGTGGGCCTACCACGAGCATCCGCGTCCGGGTGTCCTGCTGCACGTTGCCAAGAACGGCGACAAGATCTGGACCATCAAGGCCGGTACCCAGCGTATCCTCGACCTGTTCACCCTGCGCAAGCTGTGCGACATCGCGGATAACTACTCCGACGGTTTCATCCGCTTCACGATCCGCTCCAACCCGGAATTCTTCGTCACCGAAGAGTCCCGCGTCGAGCCGCTGATCGCCAAGCTGGAAGAAGAAGGCTTTATTGTCGGCGGTACCCAGAACTCCGTCACCACACTGTCTCACACCCAGGGCTGGTTGCACTGCGACATCCCCGGTACCGATGCATCCGGCGTGGTCAAATCCATGATGGACGAGCTGATCGGCGAATTCCGCAAGGCCGATATGCC
>JARFQQ010000217.1 GCA_029287695.1 Gammaproteobacteria bacterium
TAGAGCATCACACGCCTGCTCTCTCCGGCGGCTTCCTCGAGGTCCTCGCGTATATCGAGAAACGACTCCTTGAACCAGGCCGGTTTGGTGTGATACCCGGGATTGACGAAACCGGCTTCGAGTTCGCCTTCCGACGCTGCCATGAGAAGAGTCGGCGCCAGCAGCAGAAACAGCAGGATCGACAGGCTTGGTTTCTTCATGTTCTGCTCCATTCGGGATTCTATCGCCTTACTATATACGATGTGTCTGTCTGTATCCGTGTCAGATAAAAAATAAAATACTTTATAAAATACGTTCAAATAATTGATATTAATAATATTAATTTATCGAAATGCATCGCTGCATAAACTGCCATCCCTCTCTCGTCTGCATGACTTGTGTCCTGTGGCGCAGCGGTATGACCGAGTCTCTGCTGCCCGGCCCGTCCTGCCGGTTTTCGCGAGGATCCACAACCGGTTGACCGGTAGGGTCCCACACCGTAGTCTTCATCGCTGGAAAATTACGAGAATTGCCAGATGCTCACTGATCAAGCCAGAGAAAACATGATTGAACAGCAGATCCGTCCCTGGAACGTCATCGATGAGGATGTGCTCAATGTCATGAAACAGATTCCACGCGAATTCTTTGTTCCGGAGGAATACAAGGATCTGGCTTTTGCCGACACGGAAATCCCGATCGCGGAGGGTCAGTCAATGATGTCGCCAAAAATCGAGGCGCGCATGCTGCAGGCGCTGGCAATCAAGCCCGGTGACAGGGTTCTCGAGATCGGCACCGGTAGTGGCTACATCACCGCCTGCCTGGACTGGCTCAGCGACGAGGTGACATCCATCGAGATTTTCGATTCGCTCTCCAGCCAGGCGCAGGAGCACCTTGCTGCATTTGGCATCCGGGACGCAAAACTCGTCATCGATGATGCTTTCTCATATGAGTTCCTTACTCTCTTCGATGTCATTGCCGTCACAGGCAGCCTGCCGGTCCCGACAGACATGTTTGAAAAGCTGCTTGCCACCGGCGGCCGCCTCTTCCAGGTCGTCGGCCAGGGGGCATCTGCCAGCGCACAACTGGTCACACGTGTTGCTGACGAGATCTTCCACCGTGAAGAGCTTTTCGAGACCGCCCTGCCCCCGCTGATCAATGCCCCCGAACCGAAGCGCTTCAGCTTCTGATGACAGGTCCTGAAGAGAAAGATCCGCAGGAGCCCGGCCTGCTTGCACACGCCGGGAGTGTGCTGGCCGCCTTTTTCGGCGTGCAAAGCAACAAGGCGCGTGAGAGAGATTTCACCAAAGGGAAACCCTCTACCTATATCATTCTCGGGATCATTCTGACGATCGTCTTCATCCTGCTGATCTTCGGTGTCGTCAAGCTGGTGCTCTCTCTGGCAGGCGTTTGAAGAGAGGATGCAGTGGAGGCGGAGATCCGCAGAGGTTTTCTCTTCATGAGATTCGCGTATTGTTCCGTCGATTGCTGAAGTCGAAGCCCGGGGTTGTCGAAGTCACTTCGCTCTTTCGCAATGACGATGGATTCGTGGGAGCCCGCACTGCGGGCGAATCTTCGCCGAGAGGGCTCGGCTCCTGCAATCGAATCGGGGTCGGGGTCAACTTGACTCCGACGCCTATAATTTCGAAAAAATAGACTCCGACACCGCCCCCTGACACAAAGAAGTCGACCGACAAAACATATCTTTGCGCCCTTTGGGGTTCTCTGCGAGCTTTGCGTCCTAGTCTTCACCCAACCCCGCAAGCCGCTCGGCATTGGCGACATTCTCCATCATGCATTCGGTCACCTCGCAGCGCACGTCTTCAGGCTCTTCCGTGAGGCGCTTTCTGTCCACGAAGCAGGGAGTGCCCAGCGAGATCCAGACCGTCGAAAAGGGTTTCGGCAGACGGTGGCGATCCCAGGAGGTGAAAACCCACTGCCGGTCAGCAACGAAGTGGTAAGGCACGATCGGACACCCCGACATGGCACTGATCATCAGGATGCCCGTCTGCAGCTCATGCCGGGGGCCTCGCGGACCATCAGGGGTGATGGCGGCCGGGTGTCCCTTGCGCAGCAGTCTGACCATCGCCTTGGCGGCCTTCGAGCCGCCCTTCGAGGAGGAACCGCGCACCGGAATGTTTCCGCAAAGTTCGATGCCGCGAGCGATGATAGCGCCATCCTTGCTGTCACTGGCCATCATTGCGCAGCCCGTGTCTCTCTCCGTATAGACGCTGACAGCGGTGTTCTCGTGCCAGGAGCCGAAAATCCAGCTCTTCCCGTCTGCTGCGAGTTTTTCGAGCGACTCCCGGCGGCTGAAACGCACCTTGCAGGTAGCCATCAGCAGTCCGATCAGCAGCCGGTAGAGTCCCGGTAAAAGAAACAGCAGAATTTTATCTTTCATGATGACTCTTTCAGGGATTGCTGCAGAAGCTGTGCAACGCAGTCGAGCGCACCCTGGTTACGCTCGACCACGTCGAGTCCTGCCTGGCCTATTACCGTGCGTCGCTCCGCACTATCGAAGAGTTCGAGCAGGACCCGGGCCAGCTCGCTGCTATCGGCGACCTGCACAAGGGCTCCTGCATCGAGCATGAGTTGTGTAATGCCGAGAAAGTTTTTCATATGCGGGCCGACAATGACGGGCAGGCCGAGAGACGCGGGCTCCAGGACGTTATGTCCTCCGACAGGCATGAGGCTGCCTGCCACAAAGGCGACATCGGCTGCTGCAAAGAAAACCGTGAGTTCTCCCATGGTATCGCCCAGATAGACCTGGCTTTGCTGCCTGCAAACCGGATTTTCCGAACGCCTGCAGTAACTGAATCCCTGTCGGTCAACCAGTGCGGCGACATCGTCAAAGCGTTCGGGATGCCTGGGTGTCAGCACCAGTAGCGCATCCGGATATTTCGCCAGGATTTTCCTGTGGACATCGAGCAGCAGCTCGTCCTCGCCGGGATGGGTACTGGCCGCGACCCAGACATGACGTCCGGTGCCCCACGAGGTGCGCAACAGCTCGCCATGTTCCCTGATGCTCGCAGGAATGCGGACATCGAACTTGACGCTGCCGCAGGTATGGACCTGTTGTCTGTCGGCGCCAAGCGTTACGAATCGCCCGGCATCCTGGCTGTTTTGTGCAGCAATGGCAGCAAAGCTCCTGATCGCGGGTGCAATGAGTGCGCGGACACGCTGGTAGCCTTTTGCGGATGGTTCAGAGAGGCGTGCGTTGGCGAGTACGACCGGTGTCCCCCGCTTCTTGCAAAGATGCATGAAGTTAGGCCATATCTCGGTTTCCATCACCACGATCAGCCTTGGCTGGAAAGCACGCAGTGCGCGCCTGATCGCGAATGGAAGATCGTAGGGGAAATAGATGTGGGTCACCGTGTCACCATACATCTGTGTGACACGGTCGGCGCCGGTCGGTGTCGTTGTCGAGATCACGACAGGAACGTCCGGCAGATTTTCACTCATCCAGCGCATCAATGGCTGTGTTGCCTGGGATTCGCCGACAGAGACAGCATGAATCCAGATGCAACCCTCGGGAACGGGACGCTGGTAGATGCCGAAGCGTTCCGCAGCGCGCTGGCGGTATCCCGGATTCCTGCGCCCACGCCACCACAACCGCAACAGAACGAACGGTATCAGCAGGTAGAGCAAGAGGGTGTAGAGGAGTCTCAAGAATTACCGGAAGCATATCCACGTACTGGCCGCATCATAGCATGCAGCACCGGCATGCCGCCGTCTCCGTGAAGTACATCGACTGCTTGTCTCGAGCGCAATCCCGGGCACCTGAGCCGAGATGATCCATGTCTGTCATTTCGGGAAATCGCAGGGTAAACAGGCGCCCTGCCTCCATGGCATGCTAATTGCATCATTCTGATCAATATTCAACGTGGAGTATGGCCAACGTGTGGCGACTGGCAATCATCTCGGAAGACAAGAATGCCCCGACTGCCCTGTCCGGGCTCGATTTCGTCCATTTTGCAGGACACTTCTCGCCAGATGATGATCCCGAATCGATCATCGCCGATGAGACACTCGATGCACTGCTATTGATCACGCAGGGACTCGAAAAGGTGCAGGATTCACTTCCGCGAATGGCCGAGAAGCTGCCGGTTCTGCTTTTCACCGATGATGACCGCGTTGAGCAGATCAATCTCGCGCTGAAAAACGGGATCAGTTCCTATGTCATCAGAGGGTTCGATCCGCAACGTCTCGAACCCCTGCTGAAAGTCGCGATAACGCGTCATCGCCAATCCATGGAACAGCACGAGCGCCTCAGGCGCATCGAGAGCGCGCTCACAGAGCGCAAGTCCATCGAGCGCGCCAAGGGGCTCATCATGCAGCGCAAGCAGTGCAGCGAGGACGTGGCCTACCAGGCGATGCGTCGGCTCGCCATGAGCAGCAACAGGAAAATTGCCGATATCGCCAACGATGTCATCAGGGCCTCGGGCCGGTTATGAGAGATGCCATATTCCCCGTCCCTTTCTCCTGCTAGAATTCCTGCCTCCTGCGGCAAACGACAACACGAATCATGACTTACTGTCTCGCGCTGAAGCTCAATGAGGGCCTGGTCTTCTGTTCCGACTCGCGTACCAACGCAGGAGCAGACCAGGTCAGCACCTACAGCAAGATGCACCGCTGGGGTATCGATGGCGAGCGACAGTATGTCCTGCTCAGCGCCGGGAATCTCGCAACCACCCAGAGTGTTCTCAACCGCGTACAACGCGATATTGCGGAGGGCGCCGAGGAGTCACTTGCCAACATGCGCTACATGTCCGATGCAGCGGCCTATGTGGGCAAGCTCAACAAGGCCGAACGCGAACGGCATGTCTCCCCTGACGATGTCAATGCAGGCTTCAATCCGGCCGCGACACTCATCCTTGGTGGACAGATCCGCAACGAAGAGCCGCAACTCTTTATGATCTATCCTGAAGGCAACTACATCAGCGTCTCGGATATCACGCCATTCCTGCAAATCGGCGAGAAGAAGTACGGAAAGCCGATTCTGGACAGGATCATACGCACAGATACAGATGTCGACTCGGCAGTACGCTGTGCGCTCGTCTCCATGGATTCGACCATGCGCTCGAATGCGACCGTCGGGCCGCCAATCGAACTGCTCGTCTACAAGAGCGACAGTCTCACGGGAGGCTGCTACCACGCGTTTGACGATAACCATGCCTACCTGCAGTCGCTGCGCAGAAGCTGGGACGAGAAAGTGATCAACGCATTCAACGAAATGCCTTCGCTGCCACTGGATTGCTGAGTAGCACCGCCCTTTCCCCGTGACTGAGGCTCCGTCAGTAAGCGGTGCCTTTAAAGGCGCTCGACATTGACAGCCACTCCCAGTCGATGCTTGCCACCGCCATAGACAACGCCCTTGAGCGGCGCGACATCGGCATAATCTCGTCCCCAGGCTGTCGTAATATGCTGATCGAGAGGAATCCTGGCGTTGGTCGGGTCGAAATCCATCCAGCCGCGCTGGGGTACGTAGATGCTGAACCAGGCATGTGACGCATCGACACCGACCAGCTTCTCCTTTCCCTCCGGCGGCAGAGTCTCGATATAGCCACTCACATAACGTGCCGCGAGCCCCATCGAGCGCAGGCAGGCAATCGCGAGATGCGCAAAATCCTGACACACGCCGCGCCTGTGGGCGATGACATCCTGTAGCGGGGTCGCGATAGTCGAGAATCCCGGGTCATAGGTGAAATCCCGGTTGATGCGATGCATCAGGTCTTCCACGCCTTCGATCAGTGAGCGTCCCGCTGGAAAAGATGACTGCGCATACTCGACGACTGCCGGACCGGCTTCGGTAAAATCCGTGCGCAGGAGGTAGAGTCGAGCCTCCAGTGTGTCGGTATCCTTTTCCGTCTTCATCATCTCTGCTGCACTCTCCCAGCTGACAGGAAACAGCATGTCGAGAGCCGCACCGGTTTCCAGCTCAACCTCGCTGGTTGCCCGAACGACCAGCCTGTTATGGGGCTTCTCTATTGAGAAATTGACCTGTCTGTTTCCAAAAAGATCTGTCCACTCATTCACGCTGGATGGTTGTGGTTCGATGTGTAAAGCACTCGAGAGACAACGCTGCTGGCGGGTGTTGCGCACCAGGAGGCGTGCCACGTTGTGACAGAGGGAAACATTGCTGCTGTAGTCATAGGTTGTCGAGTGGGTGACGCGGTATCTCATGAGTCTTCCCCGGAACGCAGCCGGACAAGCTGATGCGGCATTTCGGCAGCCTGGAAGTAGGCGGCAGTGATGGCATTGGAGAGAGCCGGCAATCTCCCGGCGAGGACACCGAGAAATTCATGCAGCAACTCGCGCGATCCTGTCTGTTTGGTGGTTGTGGAGAGACGATTGATATCCGCGAGCCTGACCAGTGTTGCCGTTTCGAGAGCGAGTCGCTCGATTTCACTGCGGCTGCCCGTATCCCGCTTGTCTGGCAGGCCGGCAACATGTTCCTCGATCCTTGTCATCTGGTAGGCAAGCGAACGTGGATTGTTCTCGTCACAAATGACGAGATCGAGCATGAGTGGAATCTCTGCATCCTCGCGATAGCGCCGCCTGTAGGTCATGAGGCTGTCCACGATGGTGAGCACAGAGTCGCGCAGGAGACTCTCGTCGTCGATGCCATGGGATGTGGAGAGCATGCTTTCCAGCAGCCGGCTGATTTGCAGGGCGCGTTCGATCCGCCGCCCCATGTCGAGAAAACGCCAGCTGCGGCCACGCGTGATGTTTTCGAGCGTCAGGCCTGAAAAAGCCGTCAGGGCCGTGATGAGATTGTCGAATTCATCGAGCGCATCGATGATATTCCCGGGCTTAATATTATAAAGCGCATTAGATTCATCATCTATATCATTGATAATACGCCATGTATCCGAAGAAAGCCTGTCACGCACCGAGCGCGCGGTACGCAGAAAGGAGGAGAGTGTCTGCATCAGACTGCCGGAGCTGGAGCGATCGCAAATGACGCGGTATAACTCGTTCCGCGCTGCCTCTGGATCACCCGTGGGCAGATTGAGAAAACCCGGCCAGGTCATGGTCTGCTTCGTCACGCTCACGAGCAGCCTGTCGAACGCCTGCGTGCCGGCACCCTCCCCCGTCTCGAGAAATTGCAGCGCCAGTCGCAGCAGGCGGCTGACAAATTCCGCACGCTCTGCATAGCGCCCGGTCCAGAACATGTTGTCTGCGACGCGCCCCGGGACAGCACCATGCCTCTCCGGGACATAGACAGCATGCTGGCGCTCGCCGAGGAGGCTGACCTGTTTCTCCGGCTCTGTCGCAAGCACCCAGGTATCCTTGCTGATACCACCCGCCTGGCTCGTCACGATCAGCTGGTCGTTGCTGGAACCGACCCGCGTCAACCCTCCTGGCATCACCATGTAGCCATGCTCCTCGGCAACGAGAAATGCGCGCAGGACAGCATGGCGCGGCTTTAGGCTGTCGCCATCGAAAACCGGCAGGCTCGACATTGGAAGACGCTCCTGGGCGATATAGTGGAGAGGGTTCGCCTGAATCCTGGCTTTCAGTTCCTCGCGATCTGCTGTCGATAACTCATCGCCGAAACGCGATCGAAAACCCATGGATTGATGCACGGGCTTGATAACCAGATTCTCCAGGTTGGCGAGGACATGCTGACGCTCGAGCGGATCGCCGCACCACCAGGTCTCCACGGACGGCAGCATGAGCTCCTGTCCAAGCAGCAGGCGGGCAAGCTCGGGAAGATAGCGCAAGAGTGCAGGACTTTCGAGGATGCCGCTGCCAAGCGGATTGGCCACAGCAACATTCCCGGCACGCACTGCGTTCATCAGTCCGGGAACCCCGAGATAGGAATCCTCGCGTAACTCGACGGGGTCGCAGTAGCTGTCATCCATGCGGCGCAGGATGACATGGACGGGGCGTAAGCCCTCCAGTGTCTTGAGCCACACCCGCTCTTCGCGCACGACCAGGTCGCTGCCCTCGACAAGCGTATAGCCGAGATAGTTGGCTAGATAGGCATGCTCGAAGTAAGACTCGTTTGCAGGCCCGGGACTCAGCAGGACGATCGTTGCCTCTTTCTCGTCACTCGAGGGCGCATGACTGTCCAGCGTATGGCGTACGGTTCTGAAATAGCTTGCCAGACGGTGTGTATGTGAATCCCGGAAAAGGCTCGGCAGGACGCGCGAAATGACGATCCTGTTCTCGAGCGCATAGCCGGAGCCGGAGGGGGCCTGGGTTCTGTCACTGAGAACGCATGTCTCGCCGTTGCGGTCTCGCACGAGATCTGCAGCATAAAAGACAAGCTGACTCGAGATGGCCATCCCGGGGTTGATACAGGGAATCAGGTATCCGGGATGCGAATGGAGCAACTCTGGCGGCAATACCCCCTGACTGACGAGCTTTCGTGGTCCGTAGAGGTCCTGCAGGAGCAGGTTGAGTAATTCGGCACGTTGCATGAGCCCGCTTTCGAGGCCGGCCCAGGTATCACTTTCGAGGAGATGTGGTATGAGGTCGAGTTTCCAGGGACGTGTCGTGCCGCCACGCTCGCCATAGAAATTGTAGGTGACGTCGTTCTCGCGCATCTGGCGCCAGGTTTCATCGCGCCGCTTGCGCAACTCCACCGGCCCCATCTGTTCAAGCGCCTCCATGAGATAAAGCCAGTGCGGACGCACCTCCCCTGCAGGGTCGCACATTTCATCGTGACAGCCGGGCGGAATATAGTCCGTGCAAAGCGAGCGTGCGCTATCCGGTGTGATCTCTGTCGATTTCTGTTTCAAGGTGATTCTTCTTGCGAGAATGCGATGCGGCTATAGAAGACTTTACGCATTTATCATCCGCAGGGAAACAGCCGTCTAGCACCCGGGTAACTTGCGCAGGTCAAGCGTCCAGGGGTATTCACTGGTCGTCTCCTCGAATTCGGGATCGAATTCTCCCTGGGTGTGTCCGATATCGCGGAAACGCGCAATGCGACGTGATTCGGCTTCGTTGGCATTGACAGGGAAAGTCTCATAGTTACGCCCGCCCGGGTGTCCCGAGAAATAGGTGCAACCACCGATTGAGCGCCTGTTCCAGGTGTCGTAGATATCGAACACGAGCGGCGTAT
Source organism: Gammaproteobacteria bacterium (assembly GCA_029287695.1). Classification (GTDB taxonomy): domain Bacteria; phylum Pseudomonadota; class Gammaproteobacteria; order Chromatiales; family Chromatiaceae; genus Sva-25. The sequence goes on from JARFQQ010000217.1 coordinate 9,053, forward strand.
GGACGCCGATGGTCGGATGCAGTCCAGAAGGAGGCTGCCACGCCTTGTAGCGCACTCCGGCGACGAATTCGCCCCTGCGGCCGGTCGACCGCAAGGGCACGCGCCGGCCATTGCACAGCACGATATGGCGATCTTCTGTCATGCCATTGATTCTGACCTGCAGACGTTCCACAGCGGAGTCGACGAATCGTGAGGTGCCCTGGGCAGTCACCTCTTCTCCAAGGACATGCCAGGGTTCGACGGCCGTCCTGAGCTCAAGGTGGATATCCTGCCGGGTGATCTCGCCGATGTGGGGAAAGCGAAACTCGAGGAATGGCGCAAACCACTCGAGCCTGACCGGATAACCGAAAGACTGCAGTTCGCAAATGACATCCTCCAGGTCCTGCCAGACGTAGTGCGGCAACATGAACCTGTCATGCAGCTCGGTTCCCCAGCGCACCGGTTTTTTACGGTATGGCTCCCGCCAGAAGCGCGCGATGAGTGCCCGGAGCAGCAACATCTGCACAATACTCATGCGCGCGTGCGGCGGCATTTCGAAAGCACGGAATTCAACCAGGCCGAGACGTCCGCTGACTCTCTCGGGTGAGTAGAGTTTGTCGATGCAGAACTCCGAGCGATGCGTATTGCCGGTCAGGTCGACCAGCAGGTTTCGCAACAGCCGGTCGACAATCCAGGGCGATGGCGTCTCCCCTTCCGGGATCTGCTGGAAGGCGATCTCGAGTTCGTAGAGACTTTCGTTGCGACCCTCATCGACGCGTGGCGCCTGCGAGGTCGGACCGATGAAAAGACCACTGAAAAGATAGGAGAGCCCGGGGTGATGCTGCCAGTAGGTCACGAGGCTCTGCAGCAGGTCCGGCCGGCGCAGCATCGGGCTGTCCGCCGGCGTCAGCCCGCCGATGGTGACATGGTTGCCGCCACCGGTTCCGGTATGGCGACCGTCGAGCATGAACTTCTCGGTCGCCAGCCGCGAGAGCCGCGCCTCTTCGTAGAGGGCTTGCGTATTCGTCACGAGTTCATCCCAGCTCTTCGCCGGGTGAATGTTGACCTCGATGACGCCAGGATCAGGCGTGATCGCAAAGCGTTTCAGACGATGGTCGCCGGGCGGCTCGTACCCTTCGAGGATCACGGGTATCTCGAGCTCGGCGGCGGTTGCCTCGATGGAACGGACCAGGTCGAGAAAGTGCTCCAGATGGGTAACGGGCGGCAGGAAGACGTAGAGCTTGCCGTCCCGTGGTTCCACGCAGAGGGCTGTGTGTATCAGCTTGCCGGCTTCCATACCGGGGGCTTCTCTCTCGCTGGTAGCTGCGGGGGTTGCTGCTGCATTGCCCGAGGGTTGCTGTTCCCTGTAGCCGAAGGGCGCGGATGCCTGTGGCCGCACAATCTGGTAGCGGCGTGCGATTTCGCCATAAATATCGCCAAGTTCCGGCCGCGATTCAAAGGTGCAACGCTCGATGAAAGTTTCACGCTCGCCCTTTTCCACCCATGGCAGCGCATCAAGCGGCAGCCGGTAACCCATTGGGGAGTCACCCGGCAACAGAAAAAGACGACCGCGCCTGAATGACCAGGGCAAGCTCGCCCACCCCGGCTGCGAGGCAGTGTCATCCCACTTCAGCGGCAGGATATATCCCGTTGCCTTGCCAAGACCGCGGTCAAAAATCCGCCTCAGGCGCGAGCGTTCCTGCCGGTTCTCGAGCTTGTTGTCGGAGACATCGACGTTTTCCGGCAAGGTTCCCTCTTTCCACATGTAATAGAAAGCATCCTCGTAGCCGGCTTGCACCGTCTCATCCGAAATGCCGAGATAGCGTGTCAGTGTGCTGACAAAGCGTTGCGCATCGGGGATATCGAGCTGTCGGGAAGTGTTCTCGTCCGCAAGCCAGCGAGGATCGTTCCACACAGGTACCCCGTCAGCACGCCAGAAACAGCCAAGTGCCCAGCGAGGAAGCGGTTCGCCCGGGTACCACTTGCCCTGCCCGTAATGGAGCACGGCACCCGGGGCAAAACGTTGCTGCAGCCTCTGAAGGAGATCGACAGCCAGTTCCCGCTTCTTCTTGCCAAGGGCGTTGATATTCCACTCGGCGCCATCCATGTCATCGATGGAGACGAAGGTCGGTTCGCCGCCCATCGT
>JARFQQ010000222.1 GCA_029287695.1 Gammaproteobacteria bacterium
AGGAGATGCGCAGAATCTATTTTCTGGTGCCCGACCTGGAGAGCGCTCACAAGGTGACAGAAGAGCTCCTGCTGGCGCGTATCGAGGAGCGGCATATTCATGTGATCGCCAAAGAGGGTGTCGAGCTGGGCGATCTCCCCGAAGCCTCCCTGCTACAGACCAGCGATGTCATCCCTGCCGTCGAGCGTGGCCTGGCTGTTGGTGGCGTGACCGGGATCCTTGCCGGTGTCGCTGCCGTGACCTTTCCACCCGCAGGCCTTGTCCTCGGGGGTGGTGCCGTGCTGGCCACTGCGCTTGTCGGCTCCGGTATGGGAGCATGGATGGCGAGCATGATCGGTGTCGACGTCAAGAACACACAGATCACGCAATTCGAGGATGCTGTCGAGCAGGGTGAAATCCTCTTTCTTGTCGATGTGCCGAAAGCGCGTGTCGAGGAGATCGAGGAGATGGTCAAAAAGCACCATCCGGATGCCGATATCGAGGGAACCGAGCCGACGATTCCCGCATTTCCCTGACAGAGGTTCTGGCCGGACCGGGATTTGCTCAGGCCAGCTTGCGTGCCTTAGCCGATGCCAGGAATGCGGAGGCGCCCTCCTTGCCCATATAGCGACTCAGGACTTTCGGGTCGGTATCGTAGAGATCGACAAGCACGAGCCCGTCCAGGCAGTCGTTGAAATTGTTGTCGACATTGAAGCCAAGCATGCGGCCTCCGAGCTTGAGATACTGCTTCAGCAAAATCGGCATGCCCTTGTTGTCCTGCTCGATCACCGAGACCAGCTCCGAGATTCCTTCCACTGATCGAATTCCCTCGAGTTCTGTTTTCTTCCAGATCGGCCGCAGCTTGTTCTTCGGTTTCCAGGCATTGCGTGGTCGCACGAAACGTCCAAGCTGCCAGTCGAAACTGTTCGATTGAAGGAAATCCACGAGCAGTTGTTGAGACAGAGAGTGATAGTCATTGCTGATTGAAACCGGACCGAAGAGCCGGGAGTATTGCGGATGACGAACCACGAACTGGCCAATGCCTTTCCAGAGCAGCATCAGTGGCGAGAAACTTCGCTGGTATTCCTCTCGGATGAAGGAGCGACCGAGTTCGATCGCCGGGGTGATGCTGTTCAGAAACTGGCTCGAGTAGCGGAACAGCGAGCTGGTATAGAAACCGCGCTTGCCATGTGATTGCAGGATCTCGTCCGAGAGCCCGAGTCGGTAGGCGCCGACGACCTCGTGTTTCCGCGGATTCCAGATGAAAAGGTGCCGGTAGTAGTCATCGAAGGCGTCAAGGTCGAGCGACTCTCCGGTACCCTCGCCGACGGCACGGAATGTGACCTCACGCAAGCGGCCGATCTCTCGCAGGATATTCGGAATTTCACCGGCCCTGGCGCAGTAAACCTCTGCAGCGTCTGTATCCACGAGCCGCTGCGAAGCCGGCAGTCCCTCGATCTCGCGGAACATCAGCGCCGGATCGATCGGACCGATGATGTTGCTGGCCTCCTTCTGAGCGGCTGCTGGATCCGGCTGCTTTTTCCGGGGCTGCTTGTTGAGCATCATCGTGTGCATGCGGAGATAGCGCGCCGCATCATTGTCGTCGCTGTAGGTCTGAAGCTGCGAGAGGGGTATCCGCCTGCCAAGCGTGACAGGAAGACAGCGATTGCGCTTGTTGAGCAGTTCACGCGCAAGCAGTAGCGTGCGCAGCCGCGGGTGAATCAGGCCAAGGCCGTGAAAAAGAAGGCTGTTGCGCCCGTCAAAGTACATGGGGATAACGGGTGCCGATGTCATGCGGGCGAGCCGCGGTATGGATGCGTCCCACTTGTCATCGCTGATGCGCAGCTTGCCCGGATGGAACCGGGAGACATCACCTGCAGGGAAAACGACAAGCATGCCTCCTTGCCGCAGCCAGCGTACCGCTTCTCTCATCGGGTGGCGATTCTTCTTGACGGAATCCGGTTTTGCATAGGGGTCGACACCGATGAAGAGATCGCACAGCTCGGGGATGCGTTCCAGAAAGCCGTTTGCGAGGATTTTGACATCATCACGGTAAGACTTTAGGAGATGCGCCATGATGACACCCTCGATACCGCCAAAAGGGTGGTTTGCGACAACGAGTGCGGCGCCCGAGGCTGGCAGTGTCTCCATCGCCTCTCCGTGTAGATGGTAGGCGATGTTGAGTTTCCTCAATGCCTTCGAGGCAAAGTCGACTGCGTTGTGCGATGCTGCCAGCTCGTCATAGAGCACACCAAGTGTGTCCAGGCCGGTCAGCTTTTCCAGCAGTGGTAAGGATTTCGTGACTGATGGCGGCAGGCTTTCGCCAAGATCGTCGAGTTTGAAGGGGTTGTTGTGTTGATCGCTCATCGCGCTCATATCGGTTGGAAGCCTGTTATAGCCTCGCTTCTGCCAGATTGCGGGCATCCTGACAGCTATCGATGAAAGTGCGATGAAATTCCTGTGACGCTTTCGTGAATCATCTCCTGTAAGGACCATGCCGGCTGGCAGTGGGATTCCTCTGTTCTGCTATGCTCGGAAGACGGGTATCTCCCGCTCAACAGAAATCGACTACAAGGGATCAGGAGAAAAAATATGTCAGTTGCAAAAGTGACAGAAATTATTGCCGCATCCGACAAGAGTTTCGAGGATGCTGTCAACAAGGGCATCAAGCGCGCATCGAAAACGCTGAAAAATGTTGTTGGCGCCTGGGTGCAGGATCAGCAGGTGACTGTCAAGAATGGCAAGGTCTCGGAGTACAGGGTCAACCTGAAAGTCACCTACATTCTGAAAAACTGATGATCAGCGCCCCGGTTTACCGGGGCACTTCGGAACGGTTGTCAGGAGATCGATGCCTGGAGTTCGGCAAAGCTGCCGGCATAGTGTGAGGTGTCGACATGGATGCCCGTCTGCTTGGCGATCTGTGTCGTAGAGAGAATGCCGCGGATCGTCTGTTTCCCGTTGATCTCCTCGACCACGAGAGCGTGCTGGCGACCCATCTGTCTGAATGTCTTGATAATGTCACCGACCGTCGCCCGCGCTACATCGTACATCTGCAGGACTTCCACCTGGCCCTGTGGCGTCATGAGATCCCGGGCTGTGATTTCCTCCCGACGCATGTTGTGCGTGCTCATGTGCTTGACGATCTTCTCTTCGAGAATGTCCTGGCTCGTGAGGATGCCAAGAATCTCGTAGGACTGGTTGATGACGAAGAGCAGACGGACGCCCGCATTCTTCATACGTTCCGTCGCCTGTTCGATACCGCAGAACGAGGAGACCGCCTGCGAGGCCACGTGCCTGAGGTCTGTCATCACATCGATGGCTGGGCTGTCCGGGGTCAGGTTCATTGGCAATTGCTGGGCCGGCATCTGGCATGTGGTGTTTGGTCCCAGCAACGCGGTTTCGAGGGGGCGGTAGAGTCCGCTCATCTCAATTCTCCTTTTCAATATTCAATACGTTGTTTTCCTGCCCAAGATTAACAGTGATTCAGGGCCGGTCAAATTCGTGATTCGGTATAATCTGGCCGATTATCGGTTTCAAGAAGGCTTTCTGATGGATAACAGCAGTATCGAACTTGCCGGCAGCGAGATCGAATCGGTTTCGGTCGATGGCGACAGCGTTCGCGTCATCTTTTCGTGCGCCATCATCATCAAGACCATGACAGGCTCCGTCGAGAAAACGAAATGGTGGCAGAAAGGCGCGCTGGTTTTCGATGGTGCGAGCCTTGAGGGTGAATTGCCGCCATTACCCGGTGTCTGCGCCGGTGGAGATCTCGGTGAGAATATCTTCACCTACAGGGACATGATTCCGGTACCGCTCGAGAGCCGCGGCCAGGCGCATTGTGACCTTCGGATCGAGGGAGCCGGGGATCATATCCGTGTGCAGGCTTCCGCAGTCAGGCTCGAGATGAAGGATGTTCCGAAGTATATCGAGCACATCCTTCCCGAATAAGCCGGTTTAAAAAAACCTTACAGGCATGAAAAAGCCCGCAATCGCGGGCTTTTCGGGTTTCGGCTGTAATGAATGATTACAGGCGCGAGGAACCGACGATCTCGTGGGA
>JARFQQ010000021.1 GCA_029287695.1 Gammaproteobacteria bacterium
AGCACTCCGCAACTGTTTCTCCTTTTCAGATTTGGAGCGATTACGTAAAGGCTTCAAGAGCAGTGACTTTGCCGTCATCATTTCCGGCTGAGGCAATCCCATGAGTTGCAGAACGGTTGGTGCAATATTGGACAGGCCACCGACGCAGGAGAGTTTCCAGTCCTCCTCGTCTGCAACGACGCAGGGCACCGGATAGACAGTATGTTGCGTATTGGGCTCTCCGGTCAGCGGATCGATATACTCCTCGCAATTTCCGTGATCCGCGGTCAGGATCACCGAGTAGTCGCAAGCAATGGCCGTATCCATGACACGCCCCACCTCCTTGTCCAGTGACTCGACCGCATGAATGACCGCATCCTCAAGTGCCGTATGACCGACCATGTCTCCGTTGGCGAAGTTGACGACGATGAAGGCGTACTTCCCGGATTCGAGTGCCCCGATGACTGAATCAGCGACAGACTCGGCGCTCATATCAGGCTTCTGGTCATAGGTGCCGACCCTCGGAGACGGGATGACCATTTGCTTCTCTCCGCTATGAGGATCCATGCGCTGGCCGTTGAAGAAATAGGTCACATGGGCGTATTTCTCTGTTTCCGCGCAGTGAAACTGGCTCAGACCCACGCTGCTGATCACCTGTGCAAGCGTTGTTTTCGGGCGTTCCGGTTCGAACGCAAAGGGGAAAGGTAAACATTTGTCATAGGGCATCATGCAGACGAGCCTGGGAAGGGGGGTATCGCCACGGTCGAATCCCTTGAAATGCTCTGAGCCGAGGGCTGCAGCAATCTGCCGCGGACGATCCTTGCGAAAGTTGAAGGAGACCAGCGTATCTTCCGCAGTCAATGTCTGAAATCCGGGTAGGAGTATTGGCCGGATGAATTCGTCAGAATCACCGGCGGCCCAGGCAGAGCGGATTGCAGTTTCCGCGCTGAGGGCATGTTGCCCCTTGCCGTGCATCAGGGCGCGCCAGGCCAGTTCCGTGCGCTCCCAGCGCTGATCACGATCCATGGCGTAATAGCGCCCCATGATGCTGACGATTGCGCCACCTGCCTCGTGCAACTTCGGTTCGATGACAGGTAAATAATCGAGCGATGAGCGTGGCGGGGTATCGCGGCCATCCGTGATCATATGCACGAGTGGCCTGACACCATGGTGATGACAGAGTTCGATCAGTGCGAGTAGATGTGAAAGGCTGCTGTGGACGCCACCATCGGAGACCAGTCCGAAGAGGTGCATGGGCCTGCCGGCCATCGCGCAATATTGCAAAGCCTCGATGAATGCAGTGTTGCCGGCGAAATCGCCATTCTCGATTGCCTCGTCGATACGCACCATGTCCTGGCGGATGATACTCCCGCAACCGATCGTCAGATGCCCCACCTCGGAGTTCCCCATCTGGCCGTCAGGCAGACCGACAGCGGGCCCCGAGGCGTGCAATGTCGTGTGCGGATAGCTTGCGAAGTAGCGGTCGAGATTTGGGGTCTCGGCTTCCTGTAAGGCATTGCCGTAACGACCGGGGTTGACCCCGACGCCGTCCATGATGATGAGAATGACAGGCCTGCGTGGTGCGCCATTGATTGTCGTCATCGTGTTCCTTTTTCTGTTGATTCTGCCAATCACCCTGCTCATGAAATCTACACCTCTCCTGTGAAAAGCAGATGACAGGCTGCGTTCATTAATGCAACAGCGGGCAATGATGTGTCATAAACAAGCAAATTGCTTGCCAGATAATCCATCCGGCTGATATGCCTGCAAAAACACCGGAGGGAACTGACATGCAAGGGTCAGCCCCGGGGCCAATGCACCACAGCTGCACCAGGAACTGGCAGGGCGCACCAGAATCGCCTGTCACAAGAGCGGCATCGATAGACACGAGAGTGACGATTTCATGGAGTCAGCGGCCTCTCTCTGCTGCATGGTTGTGATTTTTTTGCAGAACGCCCCTGAAACCGTCACAATCCAGCGAGCGCTGAGGGCTTGCCACTCAAGTAGAGGCAGCCCTGCATAATCACCAGCTATCAAAGAACATCAGCGAATAACCATCCGGGAGTCTCCAGTGGAAAACAACACCGCATCCAGTAACCTGGTTATCAGGAAGGAATTCACGCAGGTCATCATCCAGCTGGCCCTGATCGGATTCCTCCTTTTCATGGCCTACAAGATTGCCAGTCCTTTCCTCGGTCTCATTCTCTGGGGGCTCGTCCTGGCTGTCGCCCTCTATCCACTGCAGCGGAAGCTGGTCAACAAGATTGGCGGCAGGGAGGGCAAGAGCGCGACGATCATCGTCCTGACCGGTGTGCTCCTGCTCGGTGTTCCAGCCGTGATGCTGGGCCTCTCGACAGTCGAATACGTCGAGAACGGGCGCGCTGCTCTCGAGGCCGGCACCATCTCCATCAAGCCGCCACCTGAATCCGTCGCCGGCATACCACTGATCGGAGAAAAGCTCAGCAGTGGCTGGAACCAGCTCTCCACTGACCTGCCGGGCTGGATAGAGGCTCACAAGTCCATGGTCAGAGATGCGCTCAAAAAGGGGCTCGATGTCCTCAAGAGCACTGCCGGTGGACTGCTGATGTTTTCCGTGGCTCTTGTTATAGCGGGCATCATGATGGCCTACGCTCAACCGGGCAGCAACTCTGTCAGGAACATCTATTCCAGGTTCGCGGGCGATGCTGAAAAAGGCGACAAGCTCTACGCACTCTCCATTGCCACGATACGCTCGGTTGCCGTCGGGGTTGTGGGGGTCGCCTTTATCCAGGCCGTACTGCTCGGTGTCGGCTTTGCTCTTGCTGATATTCCGGCTGCAGGCCTGCTTGCCATCGTCGTGCTCATCATTGGCATCTTGCAGCTGCCGGCCCTGGTCATCACTCTGCCTGTCATCGGCTATCTCTGGTGGGCCGGCGATTCGACCCTGACGAATGTCATCTTCACGATCTACCTGCTCATCGCCGGCATGGCAGATGGTTTCCTGAAACCCATGCTGCTTGGTCGCGGCGTGGAAGCCCCCATGCCCGTCATCCTGATCGGCGCACTTGGCGGCATGGTGAGCTTCGGCCTGCTCGGGCTCTTCCTCGGCGCCGTACTGCTGGCACTCGGCTACGTGATCTTCATGGAGTGGGTTGGCCAGAACGAGTCTCTCGAGGAGCAACCCGAAGCTGACACAGTCCCGGATACCCAAACGGATGGATAACCCGGTTCGAAACGCCCTTCGATGAAGTTTGGCTTTCTTACCCTTCCTGCTGCACTCGGCATCCTGCTGTCGTCATGCACAACGCTCGGGCCTGACTACAAGGAACCCGATGTCGACTGGCTGAAAAACTGGGAGCCGGCCGGCTATGACGGGGTCACGAACGCTCAGGCCCGGAAAGCTGTTGACTTGCGTTTCTGGTGGGAGCTTTTCAACGACCCCGTACTCAACAAGCTCATCGAGATTGCGAGACAGGAAAACCTGGCCTTGCGCACCGCTGGCCTGCGCGTGCTCGAGAGCCGTGCCCTGCTTGGCGTTGCAGGCAGCAGCCTCTATCCGCAGGTGCAACAGGCCACTGGCGCTATCAGCTACGTCAACAACCAGTATCATGGCGGCAACCCGTCGCCTGGTGACCAGGATTTCGGAAGCTACCAGGCAGGCTTGAACATCGGATGGGAGCTCGATTTCTGGGGACGCTTCAGACGGAGTATCGAATCAGCCGATGCTTCATTCTTCGCCTCCATGGCCAACCAGCGGGATGCACAGGTGATTCTCACTGCCGGGATCGCGGATCTCTACTACGCCTACCGGCTGACATAAGCACGCATTGCCATCGCGAACAAGAACGCAAAGACCCAGAAACGCAGCTTCGAGATAACGACCAAACTCTTCGAGAGCGGTGAAGAGTCAGAGCTGGATCTCCAGCAGGCAAAAACCCAGTACCTCGCCACCCTTTCAACGATTCCCGAACTGGAACTCGCACTGATCCAGAC
>JARFQQ010000117.1 GCA_029287695.1 Gammaproteobacteria bacterium
TTCCCCGGGCAAGATAGCGAGGCTGATCGGCATGCCGGAAAATTCTGCCTGCAGATCCTCCGCGGATATACCGCTCTCCGTGACACGCAGCTCTCCCGAGAGTTTATCCAGTCTGATTCCGGCCTGGCGTGAATAGACGCTGGCGTCCTGCAAAAGGATGCGGCTGTCGAGCCGCAATTTGTGCGCAGGCTTGACAGGAATGTCGACATCCACATGGACGCGCCCCCGCCCGCTGAGTTCGAGCGCCTCGAAAACGGGTCTGAAGGTCTTGCCGAGCGGCGTTTCCGTGAGAATCCTGACAGGACCGGCCAGATTCCCGCGCGTGACGCCCCTGACATGCACGGCCGAGAGCGGTTTCAGCGTCATGAAGGTCACGACATCCTTGACAGGATTGTCGTAGATCCTGCCGCTGTCGGCCTCGACGCTGAGCGTATTGCCGAAAAAGCGCAGGCGTCCGCTGACATCCCTGATTGCCGGCCACTCCGGATGATACTTGAGCCGTGCATCCTCGATCTCGGCAATAATTTCGAAAAGACCGCTGCGCGTGCTCTTGAACATTTCGGGCACCAGTTCGCCGCGAATTTTCGCAGTCCCCCTGGTCACCTTGCCATGCCTGATGGATCTGTCGAGCCAGTCGAGTGACTCCTGCGGCATGATGCTTGCGGGATAATAGATCGGCGCGTAGGCGCCGTCAGCATCATGGAAGTCGGTCTGCAGGTCGAGCCATGGCGGTTTGCCGCTTTCCAGGTGCAACTTGAATGTGGTTATCGTCTTGATGTGATCGTTTTCGAGGGCAAGACTATCGCTCTTGACATACCAGTGGTCCGCGTCGACGCGCTGCCAGGCGACATCCCCCTGGAAAAGGTTGACCGGTATTGGCCATCGAAAGAGGTCTTTCGCATAGACCGAGGCATTCTCGGTCAGGAAACGCAGCCGGCCGGAGTCGTTGCGTGCCGAGACCTGGACACTGTAGTTCTCAAGCTCCGGAACCCGGTAGGTGCCATAGGCGCTGAGGTTATCGAAGGTACCCCTGAACTCCCAGGCGATCGGGCGCTGCATGCGCAGGTGGAGGAAAGGGCGCTTGAGCCGGCCTCGCAAACCGGACTTCAGCAGATGGTCGACAAGCTCGGACTTCGGAGGATGCACGGAAAGCGTATGCATGAACGCCTCGATATCGAGCACATCAGCGCCGATGAAGAGCTCGGGGGCGGCCGCTTCACCGGGAAAGCGTCGCAGGGCGATACTCACTGCACGGGTTGACCACTGCCTGAGCCCCTCGCTGATCAATGGCTGATCGATGTCGACCCGCCATCCGGATGCCTCGCGCAACCACCGGAAGTGCCCTCCGAGCGAATCGAGCTCGAGGGTTGGCGCCTCGGTCACACGTACCGAACGAAAGCGCAGGTTCCTGGTCAGCAGGCGGCCTTCGAGACGCTCCAGGCGCCCCTCTTCCCAATGGCTCCAGGCCTCCATGTTCGCATTCGCACTCTCCAGGTCGTAGTGCCCGGGTATGCGGTTTTCCAGAAGCCACGCAAGATTCAGGCTGGAGGTGCGCATGTAGATGTCGCCTGACCAGAAGATCAGATTCATATCGCTGCGTATGGCAAGGTCCGCAATGAGCGTCATCTCGCCCTGCTGCCCGTCCTCTACAGACAGAGATGCAGCCAGCCTGTAACGATCGCGGCGCTTTTCGATCTCGACAGTGACGGGCGAAAGGTGGAGCGGACGCGACTTGCTCAGGAGGTCCACAAGAGTGATGCGCGCATCGCTGAGCCGCAGATAGTCCGGTTGCAGTAGCAGAGGGCTGATGATTGCCGTGTCGCTCTCCTCCACTCCGGAGGCAGTCGCTGCATCCTCTCGCTCCTCGATCCCGTGAATGGACAGCGAGCCGTCCTCGTGACGAATCAGCACGAGGTGTATACCCGAAACACTGATTTCGCCGGGAGTGAGATTGCGGTAACGCAGCAGCTCGAGCAGGCTGAACCGGAACATGACCCTGTCTGCCCGGAGGTTGGCGCGAGCGCGTTCCCTGTCATAGAGCCGCAGGTTCCGCATGACGACCGCGGGACCGTCGCCGCGCCAGATGACTGAGAGACTGTCCGCCTCGATTGGCTGCCCGGCCAGTTCACCGAGATGGGCGATGATCTCTTCCTGGTGCTGCTCGATCCAGACGGGGAGCGCATAGCGCGCCAGGCTCAACATGAGGGCGGTCAAGACCAGCAGCGTGATGGCGATTCTGACGATCCAGCGCATGGTGGACGTGTGGTTCTCCTTACTGGCGGCTCACAAACCCCGCAGGGAGCGCTCAACGCGCGCGGGCTAGCGGATACTCACCAGTGGACGAGGCGCCTGCCTGTTAGAGCAGCACGATGTCATATTGTTCCTGCGTGTAGAGTTGCTCGGCCTGCAGTCGAATCGACTTGCCGATGAACTGCTCGAGCTCGACCAGGCTCCCCGACTCCTCGTCGAGCAGCAGATCCACGACCTCCTGCGAGGCCAGGATGAGCAGCGACTCGACATCGAACTGTCGTGATTCACGCAGGATTTCACGAAAAATTTCGTAGCAGGTGGTCTCGACTGTCTTCTGCGTGCCGCGCCCACTGCAACAGGGACAGGGTTCGCACAGCACCTGGCCAAGAGATTCACGCGTGCGCTTGCGTGTCATCTCGACAAGGCCCAGCGCGGAGACTTCCGTGATCTGGGTCTTTGCGTGATCACGCGCAAGACACTTTTCGAGCGCACGCATGACCTGGCGCTTGTGTTCGTCCTCGGCCATGTCGATGAAATCGATGATGATGATGCCGCCGAGATTGCGCAATCTGAGCTGGCGGCAGATAGACTGTGCTGCCTCGAGGTTGGTCTTGAAGATCGTCTCCTCGAGCGTCCGGTGACCGACGAAGGCGCCGGTGTTGACGTCGACCGTGGTCATCGCCTCGGTCTGGTCGATGATGAGATAACCTCCGGACTTCAGGTCGACCTTGCGCTGCAAAACCTTCTGGATCTCGTCCTCGACGCCGTAGAGTTCCAGAATCGGCCGCTCACCCGGGTAATACTCGATGCGCTCGCGATTTTCGGGAATGAACTTGCCGGCAAATTCAAGCGCCTTTTCGTAGGTCGCACGCGAGTCGATTCGGATCTTTTCAACGCTGGTGTCCGTCATGTCACGC
>JARFQQ010000148.1 GCA_029287695.1 Gammaproteobacteria bacterium
CCGTTCTTGCAGTCGTCTTCGGCGATGCGCTCCTTGACCATGCCCATGATGATGTCATCGGAAACGAGGCCACCCTCGTCCATGATCTTCTTGGCAGCGATGCCGAGCTCCGTGCCGGCCTTGACGTGGGCACGCAGCATGTCGCCCGTGGAAATCTGGGGAATGTTGTAGCGTTCTTTGATGTAGTTGGCCTGTGTACCTTTACCGGCACCGGGACCACCGAGCAGGATGACTCGCATTTTTAAATCTCCTCTGGATAAACCGCACAGAGTTTGCCACAAATCGTCCCGGATTCCCTATTGGCGCACTCAATGGCGGAATCGAGCGGATTTATGATGGCAACCGGAAGGGCCCTTATTCCACGAGGCTGATTCTGTAGCGAGCGTCATCGCGCCTGACAACCTGGTCGGGCTGGACCTCTTCGCTCGCCGGGTCGAACTCCCCGTCACCGTTCCAGTCAACCAGGATGCTGTCATTGAGGAAATTGGCATCAGTCCTCTCCCCCTCCACGACCAGGGCATCAAAATGTCGCTCTTCGATAACGATCTGGCCGGCCAGCTGGGTCAGCGGATAGTAGCGCAGTACATCACTGCCGGCGGGCCTGTAGATCCAGAGCCTGTATTCACCATCGAGCCCCATGATGCCGGTTGCCCGGTACATCGGCAGCACCAGCGTCACGGCGAAGGCATCGCTGTCTGCAACGAGTGGCGGGCCATCGTCACGCAGATCGAGATTATGATTCGTGTCGACATAGAGAGCGGTCTTCTCGCCTTGCGTGACGAGAACCAGTTGCGTCAGGCCAAAACGGGAGAGCTTGAGCAGCGCGTAGCGCACTGTCGCATTTTCGGCCAGGTCCGGCATTTTCTTGATGGAGAAATCCGTGGACGGGGTCGTTTTGAGCTCGCGGCTCACGGGCGGTGCGAGGAGTTCCCTCGCTTTGAACTGGCGTGCAAGCGAGATTTCCAGCTCATGCAGCGGCAACTTTTCTGCCTCGGGCAGAAGCGCGGTCTCAGCGGGCGCGCCGGGGCTCTCCTGCCGGCTGGCATCGAGTTGCGAGAAAGTCGCAGCGACATCCACTTCCGGATACTCGGCTTGCAGGAAGGCCGCGTTTCGCTCCCAGAAACGCTCCAGGGAGTCTCTCAGAAATGTATCGTAGAGCAGATAACCACCGGCGATGATCACGACCAGGATGAGGTAGAAAGGCAGTTTCGTATTGGGAGACCACCGCCTGTTTGCGTTTCCGCCGTCATCCTGTTTCAGACCGCGTCTTCGCCGCTCACGGAATTCATCCATTTCGTCTCATGGATCCTTGTCTTGCATGGTAAGGATTGTGCAGCAATTTACCGCCTGTTAACAATAGCCGGACCGGGGATGCAGATCGGGAGCCGGGCCGCGAAACCTCCCGGCAGGACGCTGGATCGTGGCGGCAATCAGGCGAACTCGTCGAAACCGGCTTTCTTGTACCAGCGTTTCGCTTCCTCGGCATCCTGCTCGACGCCTTTTCCTTCCTGGTACATCATCGCGATCGTCGTCATGGAACCAATCAGATCCTGGTCGGCTGCTTTTTTGAACCACTCCAGCGCCCTGGCGCCGTTTTGCTCGATACACTCACCCTCCAGGTACATGAAGCCGAGGCCGTGTTGCGCGAGGCCAAGCCCGGCCTCGGCAGCTGCCTTCATGTACTTGAAGGCAAGCAGTTCGTTCGCGACCATGCCCAGACCGTTCTGTGCCATGATCGCCATGCGGTACTGGGCATCCGGGTTACCCGACTCTGCAAACGGGGCGAGAAACCTGTATGCCGTGGTGAAATTCTTGGCCTCGAAAGCGGCAATTCCACTCGAAAGTTCCATGTCCAGGTTGTCTTGATTAGTCATCTCTTACCTCTTGGTTGTGCCTTCTGCGCCGCGACCGGGTTTGTAGCCTGAGGGACGAATCGCGACACGGTTGATCACCCGGGCACAAAGATCTCCCCCGGCATCGTAGTAGGCATATTCAAATTCCGGGGTTGCACGCATCCTGTTTCGCAACTCCGTCTCAATCGCTTCCAGCTGCTCTTTCCGAAGCGCGATGCGCAAGGTCAGATCGGTGCGGCCTTCGCGGCTGAAATCGATCGACATGGAACGCGTCCAGACAGAATAACCCGGGAAATTTCTCCCGCACATCAGGGCAGGCACGGGATCGGCCAATGATGCCATAGCACCACCGAACATACCCCCGTCAGGGTTGCGGTTATGCCGGTTGAGCGGCAGCAGGATGGTAGCACTCGACCAGTCATCAGCAAGCTCGATGATGCGAATGCGCATCGCCCTGAATGGCGGATAGAGCTCCAGGCGGCGGGCGGGCGAGAGTAACTTTCTGCTGCCTGGAAAGCTGTAAATCAGGCTCACGTCCCGATTCCGGCCAGCCCGTAACGCACCTGCCCGGCAACCTTTTCGCGCAGCATCTGCCAGTTGGCCGGCAAGTGCGGATGCTCCTCATGAGACTCCTGCTCGATGTAGATCCTGGTACCGGAAGCCACCGCAGGCGAACCGGAAAGAGCATCAATGACCGGCTGAAGCATGCCCTGCCCGAAGGGCGGGTCGAGGAATATGATGTCGAACCCTTCCCGGTTCTGTGCAAGCCACTGCAAGGCGTCGCTGTTGACGACTTCGACCCGGTCGCCAAGCTTCATGTCAGCCATGTTGTTTTCAAGCATGGAGAAAACGCGCCGGGCCTGCTCGACCAGCACGACGCGTGCGGCACCGCGCGATGCCGCCTCGAAACCCAGCACGCCGGAACCTGCGAAGAGGTCCAGACAGCGCGCTCCGGGAATGTCGATCTGGAGCCAGTTGAAGAGGGTTTCGCGTACCCGGTCTGCGGTCGGTCGCAGGCCGGGCGCATCGGGAAAATGCAGGATACGGCCGCGATTCTCTCCGCCGATGATCCTGATACGGTTGCCACCGGCCTGTCGTGACATCAAGTGCCGTCTTTGCCGTTTTTACCAACAGTGACGACGAGGAGCGCATCGGGATCGACACGCCTGCTGAAGGCGTCACGGATATCCTCGGCCGTGACCGCATTGACTCTGTCGATGAAGGTATCGAGATAGTCGAGCGGATAGTCGTAGAAACCCATCATGGCAATGTACTCGACGATATTGGCATTGGATGATGTCTGCAGCGGAAAGCTCCCGGTGATGTTTTTCCTGGCCGAGGTCAGGCGGTCTTCATCCGGCCCCTTTTCGATGAACTGCTGCAGCGTTTCACGGATGACCTCCAGGGTCTCGTGGGCCCTGTCCGTGCGTGTCTGGGCGTTGAAGACGAAAGGCCCCTTCCTCTGCATCATGCTGAAGTAACTGTAGACGCTATAGGCCAGGCCGCGATTTTCGCGTACCTGCTCACTGAGCATCGAAACGAGCCCGCTGCCTCCGAGCATGTGGTTGCCGACATAAAGCGGGAAATAATCCGCATCACCACGGGCCATCACGGGCTGTCCCATGTAGATGTGTGTCTGGCTGGAAGGAAAGTTGACCGCCAACTCACTGCCTTTGCCGGAGATCTGAACCTCGGGCAGTGGAGATGGCTTCTCCCCCGCCGGCATGTCGCGTGTCAGCTCTTCGGCAATCGTTTCGGCCTGCTTGCGATCAACCGCACCGACAATTGCGATGACGGCATTCGCGGCGACATAGTAGCGATTGTAGAAAGCCAGGATGTCATCGCGTGTCATCGCCTCGATGCTCTTCTCGTCCCCGGCCGGGTTGTGCGCATAGGGATGATCATTGAACAGCGCTTCGAAGAAGTGGTTCTTCGCTGTAGCGGAAGGTGATTCCGCCTGCTTCTCGAGGCCGACTCGCATCTGGAGCCTGCGTCGCTCGATTTCGTCGGCAGGGAATGTCGGGCTCTTCAGAACCTTGCCGAGCAACGCAAGGCTTTGTTGCCGGACTTCATCCTCGCTCAGGGTACGCAGGGTCAGGATCGCCATATCGCGCAGGGAACTGGTTCCGAATTGTGCGCCGAGACTTTCGAATCCCTCGGCCAGCTGGTCGGCCGTAAGATCAGCGGCACCATCATTGAGCAGCATGTTCGTCATCAGCGCAAGGCCGGGGAGCTTGCCGTCCCTTGCGCTTCCTGCATTGAACACCACGCGCACATCCAGCATTGGTATTGCGGGGGCCTCGACGAACATGACCCTGGCGCCGTTGTCGGTTTCCCAGGTCTGGATTTCGGGTCCTGCGTGTGCCTGTGCCGTGAACAGCAGCAGGCAGAGGATCAAGGTAGCTCTAGCGAACATCCGTTTCTCCTCCATTGCCAGCCAGCGAGGCCGTGCCCCCCTGCCCCATCGATTGCGGTTCGAGAACGGCGACTGTGAGGTTGTCGGGGACAAAGTACTTATTGGCAACGGCTTGCACCTGTTCAGGCGTTACCGCCTTGAGCTTCTCCACAAGGGTATCAGCGAGCCGCCAGTCGAGCCCGACGGTCTCGAGCAACCCGATCTGCATGGCCTGGTAATAGACCGAATCGAGTTCGTAAACCTTGGAAGCAACGGTCTGGGTGATAATGCGCTTGAGTTCGTCCTCATCGACAGGTTCGTTCTTGAGTTTCTCAATCTCGGAGAGCAGCGCTTTCTCCAGGTCCTTCACGTTCTTGCCTTCGTTGGGCGTGCCGTTGAACACCATCATGCCGGAGAGGCGTGTGGTCGAGTCATACCAGGCGCTGGCACTGGCCGCGATACGGTTGCCCCGAATCAGCGATCGACTCAGGCGCGCACTGTCTCCCCCATCGAGAACGGCCGCGGCAATCTCCAGGGCGTAGGGCTCCCACTCCACCTCTGCGCTCGAGATGGTTGGTGTCTTGTAGCCCATCAGAAGGTAAGGCTTTTTTGCCGGAGCCTTGACCTGCAGGCGCGTGACGCCGCGCTGTTCGGGTTCGGTCGCGGGCTTGATGTTGTAGACGTCACGCCGCTTGACCTTGCCGAAAGTCTCGCGCGCCATCTTGTGAATGTTCTCCGGGTCGACATCGCCGACCACCACCAGCAAGGCGTTGTTGGGGGCATAGAAACGGCTGTACCACTCGCTGAGATCCTCGAGCTCGAGGTTTTCCAGGTCACTGCGCCAGCCGATGACAGGATTGCGATAGGGCAGCACGCGGTAGGCCGTGGCGTTGAATTGCTCGTAGGTCAGGGCTGTTGGCTTGTCGTCCGTGCGCATGCGCCTCTCCTCGATGACGACCTGGCGCTCTTTCTGGAACTCCTTCTCGTCGAGTGACAGGTTCTCCATGCGGTCGGCTTCCAGCTCGAAGGCCACTTGCAGCCGGTCTGCCGCCAGGGTCTGGAAATAGGCCGTGTAATCGCGTCCCGTGAAGGCATTCTCCTTGCCCCCATTCTCGGCAATGATCTGCGAGAATTCGTTGGGTCCGAGGTTCTCTGTCCCCTTGAACATCATGTGTTCAAGGACATGTGACACGCCGGTCAAACCACGCGGCTCGTAGCTGGCGCCGACCTTGTACCACACCTGGGAAACTGCGATCGGGGCACGATGATCCTCCTTGACCAGGACTTTCATGCCGTTATCGAGCATGAATTCGTGGACCTCGGACGTTGCTGCACCCGCAGAGAGAGGCAGCAGAAGAGCAAACCACAACGCTTTTTTTATCATGCCGTATCCTTATTCGTTGGTCACACGCGTGACGGATGTTATTTTCTAGCAGATGGTGGCGCATTCGCGCGCTATCAACCATCAATGACACTGCTAAACGCATTTTGTTTCCATTCACTGCGAGAAGCAAATCACCAGAGCTGAAGAAGCCCGGAAAACATCATGGAATACAGAAAACTCGGTACGACCGA
>JARFQQ010000191.1 GCA_029287695.1 Gammaproteobacteria bacterium
CCTGTCGGCCAGCTCGTGCAGGCTTTCCCAGCCGAGGTCCCAGCCAATCTTTGCGACCATGATCGCCACGCCGACAGCAGCAATGGCATCGAGGTAATCGAGGCCGAGCATGGTACCGCCAACACCGATGACGACAACGATGGAGGAGATTGCATCAGTGCGGCTGTGCCAGGCGTTGGCCTCGAGCATGGCGGACCTCACACGCTTCGCAACACGCATGGTGTAGTGGTAGATCCACTCCTTGAGCACGACCGACAGGAGTGCAACCACCAGCGCCCAGATTCCCGGCTGGAAAAGACGATCTGGCTCGAAAAGCCGCGATGTGGCATCCCAGGCGATGCCGATGGCAACAAGAACCAGTGCCACGCCGAGGCCGGCTGTCGCCAGGGTCTCGATACGGCCGTGGCCGTAGGGATGCTCCTCGTCGGCCTCGCGGCTGCCATGCTTGGCGGCGTAGAGCACGACAAAATCAGTTGCAAGATCGGAAAGCGAGTGAACGCCGTCGGCGATGAGGCTCTGGGAGCTGGCGATCCAGCCGACAAGGATTTTGAAAACACCGAGCAGCAGATCGACCACGGAGCCAATCAGCGTCACCTTCCTCATCTCGCGATAGCGCGCTTCACCCTGCTCCTTCGGTGACAGCCTGACAGTATCGTGCATTTCTAGTTTTCTCCGACACGCAGTCTTACAAAATAGAGGTCATCCTCGCTACGCGTCTCGATGACTTCATGCCCGTTGATGCGACACCAGGCCGGTATATCGCTGAGCACACCCGGATCGCTGCAGACGGCCTCGAGTTCATCTCCTGCCTGCATCTCTGCGACCCTGTCCTGCACCCTGATGACGGGCATCGGGCAAAGCAAGCGTCTGCAATCGATGCTTTCGCAGCTCACAGGATCCACTCGGTCGGCATCTCCTCCGGAGACATCGGCTTCACATGCAGATCCCTCGCCTGCCCATCGGTATCGACATACTCGAGAATGACCTCGTTTGCCGATTTCCCTTGCGAATAGCGGGCGACGATGGCCGCAGCCTCACGGAGTTCCTCTTCGGAGATCACGCCATCGATGAGTGCGAAGGGCCCGCCATGACTCGTGACCTTGAGCGTGGGGTATTGCCGCTTGTAGCCCTGCAGAAATTTACCCTCACCTTCCTCGCGCGCAAGGATGAGCTTGAAGTGTTTCGCCGGCCGTATATGTCGCCCGACCTTCAGCAGCATGATGTCGTCCATTTCATAGTCCCTGCTGCCACGGCTTTGCCAGAGGTCGGCAAGCCTGCTCGAATAGTGCGCATCGGTCAGGAAGCAGCAGCCGCCGGCTGGTGTGGCCCAGTCCCGAAAGCCGAAAGATTTCGCCAGTGCGAGCTGCGGCTTGCGCGAGCGACCGGAGAAGTCATGGAGTTCTTCCCGCTCAACCCAGCCCTCGCGCTCGGGGAGTGTCTCGGGAAGGTTTTTTGCCGACAATGGACGCAGCAGCCGATCCTCGACCCCGGATTCAATCTGCACCACCGGCATGGTGTCCTTGCGCTGGGACATCGGCCGCTGGCCGACCACCTCGCCGGTGATGATGAAATCAAATCCATGCTGTTCCATCCATTCACGCGCTTTCCTGACCATGAAGACCTTGCAATCGAGACAGGGATTGAGATTGGCGCCATAACCATGCTTCGGATTGATGACGACATCCTTGTATTCCTCGATGATATCCACGATATGCAACTTGATACCAAGTTGTTCGGCCGCCCAGAGGGCATTGTTGCGCTTTGGCTTGTCCCGGTCTTTCTTGCGAATGGCATGGGTATGCCCCTCGACGCAAAAACCGGTGAAGAAATTAATGCCTTCGACATGTATCCCCTGCTCCTGAATCACGCGTACCGCGAGCATGGAGTCGAGTCCGCCAGAGACCAGGGCCACTGCCTTGCGTTGTAAGCTCATCTTGATTCGACAGAGGTGATTTGACTGCTGTCCATTATAGGACGTCGTCGAGCGCCTGCTCAAAAGCCGTGACCATGGCGCTGTTCTCCTCGCTCGTGCCAACGGTCACACGCAAGCAGTCGGCCAGCATCGGATGACTGCCATGAAGCTTCTTGATCAGCACACCCTGCAGCTTCAGCGACTCGAATATTGCCGTCGCCTTGCCCCCGGGCGTTTTCAGCAGGATAAAGTTAGCGTCGCTCGAGAACGGCTCGATGCCCTCCATTGCCTCGAAAGAGCGCATCAGGTAACCGCGCATGGTGCGTATGCTTTCGGTCTGAGCGTCGAAAACCGCCTTGTGGCGCAGAGCGAAATCTGCGCTGAGCTGCGTGAGCACATTGATGTTGTAGGGCAACCGCGTCTTGTCGATCTGCTCGATCCATGCCTGCGGTCCGGCCAGCAGGCCGAGACGAAGCCCGGCCAGTCCCATCTTGGAAACCGTGCGCATCACGACCATGTTGTCGAACTCGCCGATGCGCGGCATGAAAGTCGCGTCCGTAAAGGGGGCATAAGCTTCGTCGATGATGACGAGGCCCGGCGTGGCGCGGATGATGCGTTCGATCACGGCAGCATCGAAGAGGTTGCCGGTCGGGTTGTTGGGATAGGCCAGAAAGAGCAGCGCCGGCTCATGCTCCTCGATCGCCGCAAGCATCGCGGCTTCGTCGAGAGCGAAATTATTGGACATCAGGGGCACACCGACATAGTTCAGCCCGGAAAAAGCCGCGATCATCCTGTACATGACGAAACTCGGCTCGACCGACAGCACCGTGCGGCCCTCGCCGCCGAGCGCCAGCGCGAGCATCTGGATGATCTCGTCGGAACCATTGCCGAGCAGCACACCGGCTGCTTCCGGAAT
>JARFQQ010000201.1 GCA_029287695.1 Gammaproteobacteria bacterium
CTCCTCGTTGCCGTTCTCGCACAACTCCAGTACGCGCCTGAAGAGCGGCTGGAAGGTTTCGGAGCGGTGCGACCGCTCGTGGTCTTCCATGCTGTTCCAGAACGTCACGATCAGCGCCTCCTTGTCCTTGAGTTCCGACTCCACAGCCTGTCCGATGGTGGATCCCTCGTTTGAGATATCACCGCTGTTCATGGCCACGAAGCCACCGACAAAGCCGGTGTCCGAGTGGTAGGTTTTGACGTTTTCGCAGAGTTCTGCGACACGTTCCTGCAGGTCGTCGACACTGTATTCCTTTTTCAGGATCACACGGTTGACAGTGACGACACCGTTGTAGGGAAAGTTCGGAATCAAACCAGTCATTACGATCTCCTGTATCAGTATTTGCTAATGCTCATAATATCTGACTAAATTACTGGGTAATAGTTCCCGGTGATTGCTATTTCCTTATTCAAAACAGTGATTTATTGCATGGACCGGGGCTTCGGCATATCATTCGGGACTTGTTCCGCAAGAAGCAGGTCATGCGAGATGACCCCTGCCATCAAATTGGCCAAGAAGGCGAAAATCCCGTTTCGGGTGCATGAATACGCGCATGATCCGAATACCGACTCCTACGGGCTCGAGGCAGCAGAGATGCTCGGCATCGAGCCGGCGCGCGTCTTCAAGACACTGCTCGTGGAGCTGGCCGGGGACCGGGAGCTCGTGGTTGCTGTCCTGCCGGTCGATTCGCAGCTTGATCTCAAGGCGCTCGCCTCGGCAGCAGGGGCCAAAAAATGCAGGATGGCAGATCCCGCGGCGGCCGAGCGGGTCACGGGCTATATCGTCGGTGGCATCAGCCCGCTCGGACAGAAGAAGCGGCTCAGGACTTACCTCGATCGTTCGGCATCCGGCTTCGACAGGATCAATGTCAGCGCCGGGCGGCGGGGACTCGAGATCGAGCTGGCAGCCGGCGACCTGCTCAAACTCGTGAACGGCCATTACGCCGGCATTGCAAAACGCTGACATGCTCCAGCGACTGCGCCGGGGCGAAGCCGCCATCTGATCACTCTTTCCGGCCTGCAGGGACCTCTTCACGGCATTTTCCCTGCACGGGAGGGAAGTGAACAAATTATGAACTATGTGGTTCTGGCGTTGTCTTCATTTACTGACAGATCGATCTCGAAGACAGGATTTCAATAAACTCAGAGAGTTAGGGATAATACCTATACTCATCTGTTGGAATATCTGGCAAGCTTCGGGGAAAATTATTATTTAAATCGAATGTTGGGGAGTACATGCGTCGATTTATCGTCTTTGCAGTGATGTGCATGCTGACTGTTGCCGTCTATGCTTTCGTGCCTGACAACCACACGCCTTCCGAATCCGCCGATCCCATCACCATCATCACTCCCGATCCCGAATCACTGTTCCTCGAGGAATACGGGGACGAGCAAGTCATCGGCCTGAGTGAAGAGGAAATACGGGAGATTGCCAACGCGCTGGATCTTGGAGAGAACGTCGAGCTCCTCGAACCCGAGGCGGCTGATGAAGCGGATGCACTTGCCAGGATCGAGTCAATTGATGACACAGACACCCTCCCGCAGGTCGAAACAGTCGAGGATGCAGATGCCCTCGCCGAGACCGAAACAGTCGAAGAGACAGAGACCGTCGCAGAGACCGACAAGGTCGATGACGCAGATGCCCTTGCCGAGATCGAGGCAGTCGAACGGCAACTGGCCGCTGAGGCTGATTCATCAGAAGAGCAGGAGGTCGCCCGGTCCACTCCCTCCTCCAGCGAGCAGGAGCAGACAGCTGCCGATACCGATGCCGGGATGCGTACCCTCTCGGGACGCGTCGATTCATCCATCTACTCCACAGCCCTGAACGCAGGACTCAGCCCGAACCAGACTGCCAGACTGACAAGGCTGCTGAAGCCGCACCTCGACTTCTCGCGTGAATTGCGCAAGGGCGATGAACTCACGGTGCTGCTCGATCCCGAAACGTCAGAGGACAGCGAGGATGCCAGCCGTCTCTATCGCATCGAGTTCAACGGCGTCAGAAAACACCTTCTGATTACGCGCTCGGACGAGAATCCCGAATATTATGAAGTTCGCGATGACAGCGGAAAGCTGCTCGAGTCAGGCACTCCTGTTGCGAAAGCGCAGGTCGCGAGTACGCCTGAAAAGGAGCCGGTCAAGAGCGAGAAGGGTGCCGGCAAGAAGCCGGTCAGCACTGCTGCGAAAGCAGCCGGCAAAGCCGGCGGGAAAGGGCGTCTCGAGGCCACGATCGATTACTCGCTTTTCACAGCCGCTCGCGAGGCCGGTTTGACAACGAGTCAAACAGTCAAGCTGCGCTCTATCCTCGATCCCTACATCGACTACAACAAGGAGCTCAGAAAAGGCGATCGCCTCGTGATCAACCTCGACAAGTCGGGTTCGGCCATCGACTCTATCGAATACAAGGGCAAGAAAAAGCAGCTCCTGGCCGTGCGTGAGGAGAACGGTGATTTTGCCGTCACGGATCGCACCAGTGGCACAATCAAGGTGGCCAGGAAGAAAACTGACAAGAGCCCGGTTGCCAAAACGGAAAAGCGCAGCAGCAAGCGCACCACGCCAATGATCAGCGGCTGGAAACCGCGCGACAAGGCCATGGCTCGCGTCTATGCACGTCTGCTGCAGTCCGGCAAGGTCAGCAAGCCTGCGCTGCAGAAAGCATTCAAGTATTACGAAAACAACCGCTACAGCCGCAAGCTCAGTGACAGGCACATGGCGATTGCCGACTATACCCAGGCTGCCCTGGCGCGCAGGCTGCATATCATCGACCTCAAGTCCGGCAATGTGAAGTCCTATCAGGTCGCCCATGGCCGGCGTTCCGGACCTGTTGGCGGGCGGGTCCACTCCGTCAGCAACGTTGTCGGATCCAACAAGACATCGCAGGGTTTCTTCAAGGTCGGTTTCAAAGAGGGGCGCACCCGAACCAAGGGCTACCCCTACCTGCCGATCGAGGGTCTCGAATCCGCCAACCGCAAGGTTGGACTGCCAACGCGCCTTGGCGGTCGTGATGTCATCGTCCACACGGCTTCCTACGTAGAATCCGGGGGGCGCAGTAACGGCTGCTTCGCCATCCGTCCCCAGGACAGGAGCCAGGTCTTCGGCAAGCTCAAGGGGGCATTGCTGCTGAGCTATGCCGGCTAGTGAGGCCTGCCCTGATGAAAAAAGCGGCCATGCGGCCGCTTTTTTGTTGCATGCGTTTCGCCCTCACTCGGGATCGTATGCGAGGTTCGGCGCCAGCCACCTTTCTATCTCGCTCAACGCCATGCCTTTTCGCTCTGCGTAATCGGCAACCTGGTCGCGATTGAGCTTGCCGACGGCAAAGTAGCGCGCGTCGGGGTGTGCAAAGTAGAGGCCGCTGACGGCTGCGGTCGGGACCATGGCTTTTGACTCGGTCAGCCAGATACCGGTTCTGGTCTCGGCGTCGAGCAGGGCCCAGAGCAGGTCCTTTTCGGTGTGGTCCGGGCTGGCGGGGTAGCCCATGGCCGGGCGGATACCCTGGTACTGCTCGGCGATGAGTGCGTCGTTATCGAGATTTTCGTCGGCGGCATAACCCCAGAGTTCCCTCCTGACTTTCGCGTGCAGCCATTCGGCCAGCGATTCGGCGAGGCGATCGGCCAGCGCCTTGAGCATGAGTGCACTGTAGTCATCGTGGTCCTTCTCGAACTCCGTGACCTTGTCGTCGATGCCGATGCCGGCCGAGCAGGCGAAACCGCCGATATAGTCAGGACCTGCCGGCGCGAGGTAATCCGAGAGGCACTCGTTATAGTGGCCAGACGGCTGCTTGCCCTGCTTGCGCAGGAAGTGCAGTGTGGTCAGGATGTCGTTGCGACTCACGTCTGCGTAGACATGCACATCGTCGCCCTCGCTGTTGGCCGGGAAGAGGCCGACGACGGCTTTCGCCGTGAGCCAGCCTTCAGAGAGTATCTTGTCCAGCATCGCCCGGGCATCGTCATAGAGCTTGCGCGCTTCCTCGCCTTTTTCGGCGTCATCGAGAATCTTCGGGAAGCGGCCCTTGAGCTGC
>JARFQQ010000057.1 GCA_029287695.1 Gammaproteobacteria bacterium
GATTCCCCTGGTCCCATTGCGGGTTGACGCTGCTGACCGAGGGTGAGGCAATGAGAGCCTCGAGGCTCTGCTGGATGGTTGGAATGCGCATGAAGACCTGTCGTGCCGGGAATTGATGAAATCACATCCAGTATTTCATGCTGGCGCGATTAGTGGAACAGTCGACGCAAGCGAGGGAATTTAGTTATTCGGCTTTTCCCGGCGCAGTTACGCGTCCTGACCATTGATTGATGCCTGCCGTCCGGGATCCGGTCGGGGAGTGTGGCTGTAACAGATAATCATCAGGCATTTCTTTCAGTCAGGCGTTTATAATCGGACAGGGGAATATAAAACCGTGCTTGATCGATGAACATACGAGATCTCAAATATCTGATCGCCGTCGCCGAGACGAATCATTTTGGCAAGGCTGCCGAGCGCTGCTATGTCAGTCAACCAACACTGAGTGGACAGATCAAGAAGCTCGAGGAAGAGCTTGGTGTGACCCTCTTCGAACGCACCAAGCGGTCGGTTTCGATCACGCCGGTTGGTGAGGAGATCGTTGCGCTCAGCAAGAAGCTCATGGAGCAGGCGGACGCGATTGTGCAGCTCGCCAAGGCGCATAACAATCCGCTTGCCGGCGCCTTGCGTATCGGCGTGATCCATACCATCAGTCCCTATCTGATGCCTCTCGTGCTCATGCCGCTGAAGCTGGCACATCCGGAGTTACGCCCCGTGCTGACAGAAGAGGTCACAGCCAATCTCATGAACATGCTGCACCAGCACCAGCTCGATGCGGCGATCATTGCGACCGATGAGGCTGGGGACGAATACGAGACGATCCCGCTTTTCGAGGAGCCCTTCTGGCTCGCACATCCGAGCAAGCATCCCATCTACATGAGCGATACGATCAGCTGCAGGGACATTGGTGATCTCGAATTGCTTCTGCTGACGGAAGATCACTGTCTCGCACGCCAGATCATCGCCCTGCTTCCTCCCCGTGTCGAGAAGCGCAGTGAGGAGATGGCGGATTTACGCGCGGCGAGTCTCGAAACCCTGCTTTATCTGGTTGGTGCCGGTTACGGCTCGACACTCGTTCCAGCGCTGGCTGTGCGCGGCTCCTGGACAACTGACATGGGGGTTATCGCACGCCAGATCGACTGCAAGAGCGCCAGGCGCACGGTCAGATTGATCTTCCGGAAGACCTTTCCGCGCAAGGCAGCGCTCGAAGCGCTTGTCGAGGTGATTCAGCGCTGTTTGCCCAATACGGTCAAGGTGCTTTGAATTATTTTCTGTGAGGAGGGCTTGTCAGCTGTATCGCTTCGCGATGTTCTTATTTGATGCGCGCATCGGCGCGGCACCCCATCTCCTTCAGGGGGCGGAGTCAATTTGACTCCGATTCCTAACCGTCCGGGAGCGAGCCCTCTCGGCGAAGAATCGCGCTCAAACAAAATTGTCCGGCAATTATCAGCTCAACTGGATACGCGATATCCTGCCCAATCTCCCGGGTAAAAAAATCCCTGACCGGAGTCATGTGGGTAGGCTTGGTTGGGTTGGTCAGGGATGTGAAAAACTTTGCAGTGATTCGGCCGGCATATCTGCGGGCAGTAAGCGGGGGCCTTTCATGAGAAATGGTACTACCCATCCCGAAATTCAAGGCCTGGCACTTGTTATTCGGTCAGGAACCGCATCCATTCCGGTTCCCGGAACGAGTCCGGCAAGAACGGGGCCCGGGAGGCGTGGCGCTGTTTCGACTGCTTCCTTACTCTTCAGTCAACAGCAGGTTGGATAAGTTCATCTTTACCCCTCATTAATCACGATGTCCGCGACGCAGGCCCCGGCTGCAAAAATGCCGGGGTTTTACTGCAGGGGGGCAGTGCTATCATCGTGTGCCATGCCAAACACTGCGATCAAAAAAGTAACCGGTACTCGCCAGCCATGCGCCCGAGATTCTTCCCGCCTGTCATTGCACTGCTAGCTGCTGCGCTCATGTGGCTGCTCGACAGCCATTTTCCGCTGTTGCATCTCTGGGACGAACCCTGGAACAGGATCGGGCTTGTATTCATGGCGGCGGCACTCGTCATCGACGGCTGGTCACTGGCGCTCTTCCTGATGCACCGCACAACAATACACCCCCTGAAGCCGGAGAATACATCGGCACTGGTTACCCGGGGCATGTACAAATTCACACGGAATCCGATGTACCTCGGACTGCTGTTCCTGCTGACGGGGTTTGCCATTTTCATGGGAAGTCTCACGCCGCTCATGATGCTGCCCCTGTTCGTGATGGTGATGAACAGTCAGCAAATCCTGCATGAAGAGCGCGTGCTGGAGGAGAAATTCGGCGAAGAGTACCTCGTCTACAAGAGACGTGTCAGGCGCTGGCTTTGAGAGAGAGCCGGTTTCCTCGTAGCCACATCCCGGGATTTATCATGATTCGCTCTTGCTGCTAACCAGTTGCCGGGCGTATTCGATCGCCTCGTCAAGATACCAGCCGTAGAGCTCCACAGTATTGAGTCCGACGAGCATCTCGCCAAGTTGTTTCCCGCTGTAGTCAAGCAGGATCAAGGTGGGTGTCACGACCATGTCGTAGTCAACGAAGAGTTCGCGTGTCTCGCGCTTCGAACCGTCGAAATCGATGAAGGTCTGCCCCTCGTCGATGAGCATCTCGCGCATGATGACGCGACGCATATCATCCTGGTTGAGCAGCATGGGATTGAGGATTTCTTCCTTGATACGGTGGCATGAGTCGCAGAAGGCCTGGGAGAAGAGCAGCAGGATTGGACGCAGGCTCTCCTTGCTGACTCTCGAGAGGTCCTGCAGGTTGCTTGCCGGTTGAAGCTTCTTGTTGGTATTCATGCCAGCTCCGGGTGGTTTTGCCGCGTTGCAATCAATCAGGCGGGTTGACCATATTGGTTGCCCGATTTGCGCAACAAGTGTAATACACTAGCAGTCCGTATGCATGCAAACAGATGGAGGGAGTGCCATGCG
This sequence comes from Gammaproteobacteria bacterium, assembly GCA_029287695.1. Taxonomy (GTDB): domain Bacteria; phylum Pseudomonadota; class Gammaproteobacteria; order Chromatiales; family Chromatiaceae; genus Sva-25. The sequence continues at coordinate 2,968 of JARFQQ010000057.1, forward strand.
ATGGCGTAGTGGTCGGCGCAGTAACAACATCGAGGACAGGCGCTCTTCGGGCCCTGCCAGGATGCGATTCCCTTTCCCTGCAGGGGGAGGAGGAAAAAAAGGCGGTGGCATCAGCCTCGGGAGTATCGTCGTGATCCTGGTACTGATGTTCGTCTTTGATATCAACCCGCTCGAGCTTCTGGGTGGCGGAGGCACACTTGCGCCGACTTCCAGTGAACAGAGTGTCGAGCCGCAAAGTTCCGGCGGGCAGGCTGGTGACGATGAGATGAAAGCATTTGTCTCTGTCGTTCTCGCTGATACCGAGGATACCTGGCATGCGGCTTTCAAAGAACTCGGCAGATCATATAAAGAGCCCAGACTGGTGCTCTTTCGTGGCGCCGTGCAGTCAGCCTGCGGTTTCGCGCAAGCAGCGATGGGACCTTTCTACTGTCCCGGCGATCAGAAGGTTTATCTCGACCTGAGTTTTTTCGAGGATCTGCGTCGACAGCACGGGGCGCCGGGGGACTTTGCCCAGGCCTACGTGATCGCTCACGAGATCGGGCACCATGTACAAAACCTGCTCGGCACCTCCGGAAAAGTCCAGCAGGCACAGCGAGGCGTTGACAAGAGCGGCGCCAATGAACTCTCGGTCATGCTCGAATTGCAGGCGGACTGCTATGCCGGGATATGGGCACACCGTGCCGAGAGCGCACGCCAGATTCTCGAGGAGGGGGATATCGAGGAAGCGTTGCGTGCAGCCAATGCGATCGGGGATGACCGGTTGCAGAAGGAGTCACGTGGTTACATCACGCCGGACAGTTTCACACACGGAACTTCGGAGCAGCGCATGCGCTGGTTCAAGCGCGGCCTGACCACCGGCAGTCTCGAGAGTTGTAACACCTTTGCAACAAACAGCCTGTAATCTGCCCCGCAGGAAAACCAGTGTGGAAGCCAGGAAAATGACGACAAACTCACTCCGTCTCCTGCAGATCACCGATATGCATATCAGGTCGGTTCCGGGGACCGAATTCATGGCCTCCGATGTCGATACTGAGTCAACACTGCAGTCGGTACTCGACGATATTCATGCGAATGAACCTGCCGGTTCGATCGTCGTTGCGACAGGAGATCTTGTCCATGATCCTGTGGAGGCCGCCTATCAGCGTCTGAAGATGAGGCTCAACGGCAGTCATAACCGCTATTTTCTGCTGCCGGGTAACCATGACAACGCCGTACTCGCGCGCAAGATCCTCAACAGTGACAACAGCTGGTGTGTCGGCCAGCATGCCGCGGGTGGGTGGCTGATGCTGTTTCTCGATACCAGCCAGAATCCGGACCGGTCCGACGGCATGCTCTCCAGGGCAGAACTGTCGCGTCTGGAGCGTACGCTGGCGGTGAGCGGAGAGCGGCATGTGATGCTCTTCCTGCATCACCCGCCGGTTTCGGTCGGCAGCAGCTGGATGGATGCTATTGGCCTCGGAAATGCCGAAGCGCTCTTTGCCATCACCGACCGTTTCCCGCAGATCAGGGGTATGGTCTTTGGCCATATCCACCAGCAGTACGAAGGGGCAAGGAAGAGTGTTCGCATGATCGGGTCTCCCTCGACCTCTATCCAGTTCAGGCCCCGAACCGGGCAGTTCGAAATCGATCTGCTGCCTCCGGCATACCGCTGGTTCGATTTTCGACCGGATGGCACTTTCGAGACAGGCGTGAAGTTTCTGAACGCACAAGTGCGTTGCGCCGTTTAGCGACCGGAGAGATTGCAACCACGAGCACGTCGCAATTGCGGCGTTTTTTTTGTCCCGGGATTACCGGGAAGGCGCTTCAAGCTTCCAGATGCGCACGCTTGCATCATCGCTTGTTGTTGCGAGATAGCGTCCGTCGGGCGAGACATTGACGGCAACACCGCAGAGGTCGTGTTTCTGAAAGCGGGCACTGGTCTCACCCGAGAGCGGATCCAGGAAGAGCACGGCGCTGTCGGTCTGGCGGCTGATGCTGGCCAGCTGTCCATCGGGCGTGAACTGGATATTGT
>JARFQQ010000068.1 GCA_029287695.1 Gammaproteobacteria bacterium
GCCCCGCTCAATTACCACGGTTTTCCCAAGTCCATCTGCACGTCCGTCAACCACCAGGTCTGCCACGGAATTCCCGGCGGCAAGGTGCTGAAAAACGGCGATATCGTGAATATCGACATCACGGTCATCAAGGACGGCTTCCACGGCGACACCAGCAAGATGTTTTTTGTGGGACAACCCTCGGTCCTGGCGAAACGCGTCACCGAGGTAGCCCACAGCGCCCTCTGGAAAGGCATCGAGCTCGTCCGGCCTGGAGCGACGCTTGGCGATATCGGCCACGCTATCCAGAGCCATGTTGAGAGCGCAGGTTTCACGGTGGTACGTGAATATTGCGGCCACGGGATCGGTCGCGACTTCCACGAGGACCCCCAGGTGCTGCACTATGGCTCACCGGGCACGGGTACGACGCTGCAGGAAGGCATGTGCTTCACCATCGAACCGATGGTCAATGCCGGCAAGCGGCATGTGAAGCTGCTGCCCGACAAGTGGACGGTCGTGACCAAGGACCGCAAGCCCTCGGCGCAGTGGGAACACACCCTGCTCGTTACCGCTGACGGACACGAAGTACTCACGCTGCGTAGCGAGGAAGCAACCGCTCCCCGATGACGCTACGCGACCTGCATGAAAGCCTGGTTGCAAAGCTGCAATCCGGCGAGGAACTCACGATCCCCCTGCTCAAGGAAACGCTGAAGAACATCAGCGAAGAGCTCGCCATCCTGTTCGATGCCGGACAACCGATCCGCGAGCTGGTCAATGGCCGCGCCTTGCTCATCGACACCATCCTGCAACATCTCTGGAAAGACCGTGTGGGTGAACAGGAGGCCGCGCTCATCGCCGTCGGCGGCTACGGGCGCGCCGAATTGCACCCCGCATCGGATATCGACCTGCTGCTCCTGGTCCCGGAAGAGCGCAACGAGTTCCTGGCCGAGTCGATCTCGGAACTCATCATGCTGCTGTGGGATATCGGCCTGGAAGTCGGCCAGAGCGTTCGCACGGTCGCGGAATGCGTCACGCTCGCCGAGGAGGACATCAGCATTGCCACGAACCTGCTCGAGGCCCGTCATGTGGCCGGGGAGCGGGCAATGTTCTACGCCATGATTGAGGGCACCTCGCCCGACAGGATCTGGCCAACCGACGTTTTCTTTGCCGCCAAGATGAAGGAGCAGCACGAGCGGCATCTGAAGTACGACGACACGGCGCACAATCTCGAACCCAATATCAAGGAGGGGCCGGGCGGACTGCGCGACATCCAGATGATCGGCTGGATCGCCAAGCGTTATTTCGGCACAGAAACCTTCGGCGCGCTTATCGACCACGGCTTTCTCACCAACGAGGAGTACAAGGCACTCGTCTTCAGCGAGGAGTGGCTGTGGAAGATCCGTTTCGCGCTGCATGTGCTCACCGGTCGCGAGGAAGACCGGATCCTGTTCGACTACCAGCGGACAATGGCTGAGCAGTTCGGTTTCGAAACCGACGAGACGGGGCTCAACGTCGAAAAGTTCATGCAGAAATACTACCGCACAGTCACACGGCTGCAGCGGCTCAACGATATGCTGTTGCAGCATTTCGAAGAGACGATACTGCTGAAGGACAAGCTCGACCCGCCCTGTATCCTCAACAAGCGCTTCCAGACCATCAATGGCTACCTCGAGGTCATCGACAAGCAGCTCTTCAGCCACCGCCCGATTGCGATGCTCGAGCTCTTCCTGCTCATCGCGCAGCATCCGGAGGAGATACGCAGCGTGCGTGCCGGCACGATTCGCCTGATCTACCGCCACCTGCAACTGATCGACCGGCGCTTCAGGGAGGACCCGAAGGCCAGGCGCCTCTTTCTGGAGATCCTGCGCCAGCCACGCGGCGTGACGCACGTACTGCGGCTCATGAACCGCTATGGAATCCTCGCCTACTATATTCCTGCATTCGCCAATATCGTCGGCCGCATGCAATACGACCTGTTCCATGTCTACACGGTCGATACCCACACCCTTTTCCTGGTTCGCAACCTGCGTCGTTTTACCGTCGAGAAACACAAGGATGAGTTCCCGCTGTGTACAAGGGTCATGGCAGGCATCGAGAAACAGGAACTGCTGATGATCGCCGCCCTGTTCCACGACATCGCCAAGGGGCGCGGCGGTGACCATTCCGAGCTCGGCGCCGGGGATGCGCTGACATTCTGTCGCCAGCACGAGTTGCCTGAACAGGATGCGCAACTCGTGTCCTGGGTTGTCAGGCATCACCTGGTGATGTCAATGACAGCGCAACGCAAGGATATCGAGGACCCGGCCATCATCACGGAGTTCGCCGATATCGTTGGCGACCGGCGCCATCTCGATTTCCTCTTTCTCATGACCAATGCCGATATGCGCGCAACCAACCCGAAGCGCTGGAACAACTGGAAGGGCTCACTGCTCGACCAGCTCTATCGCGCCACGTGCCATGCGCTGGAAAACCGGCTGGAAGAGAATCGCTACATACTCGAGCAGATTGACATGAAGCAGCAGCGGGCTTTTGCAGAGCTGGAGCAAGCTGCCTGGTCCAGGGACGACATCGTCGCTCTCTGGGCGACGCTGAGCGCCGACTATTTCCAGCAGAATTCGGCCGGGGAGATCATCTGGCATACGGACACCCTGCTCAGGCATCCGCAGGAGCGTCCGCTTGTGCGCGTGCGCAGAAACGCCTCACATGGCGGCAGCGAGGTGCTGATCATCGAGGAAAACCGTGATGACCTCTTTGCGATCACGACCTGGGTCCTGGACCAGCTTGGCCTCAATGTACTGCATGCGCGTATCGAGACATCGGACACGAAGACCACGATCAACAGCTTCATCGTTCTCGAGGAGAACGGCGAGCCGATCGCCGAGGGCATGCGCACGGAGGAAGTGCAGCAGCGCCTGAGTCACTCGCTTGCCACGCTCGACAAGATTCCGGCAGCACGCACGCAGCGCATACCGCGGCGGCTGCGTCATTTCGATATCGAAACCAGGATCGATTTCAGCCAGGACAATGCCAACCACCGCACCGTGCTGCACCTCGAAACAGCCGACCGCCCGGGACTGCTGGCGCTCATCGGGCTGGTGTTCAGCGAATGCGGCCTGCGCCTGATGAATGCGAAAGTCGCGACGATCGGCGAACAGGTCGACGACAGTTTCTACATGCTCGACCGCCACGACAGGCAGATCACCGACAAGGGGCTCCAGGAGAAGATCAGGGAGCGGCTGCTGGGATACCTCGAAACCGCCTACGAGTAGCAGTCGCCTGCCAGCAACCCGGAGGCAGCCCCGTGCTCACACGGCAGTCTCCAGACAGCATCAGGAACACCGCTGCGCGCCTGCAGCAGACCGGGAGAGGCGCGCTCGGGTGACTATTCGAAAGGATGACGCAGTACGATCGTCTCTTCGCGGTCAGGACCGGTGGAGATGATGTCGATGGGCGTCTCGCAAAGCTCCTCGATCTTGCGCAGGTAGGCCTTGGCGTTGTTCGGAAGGTCATCGTAGCTCTTTGCGCCGACAGTCGATTCCGACCATCCCGGCAGATCGATGAAGACCGGGCTGCACTGCTCGAACCTGTCCGCACCGACCGGAGGGGTGGTGACCTGCTCGCCGTCGAGCTCGTAGGCGACGCAGATTCTGACAGTCTCCATGCCGTCCATGACATCAAGCTTGGTGATGCACATTCCGGTGACGCTGTTGATTTCCAGCGAACGCTTCAATGCAACGGTATCGAGCCAGCCACAACGACGCTGGCGCCCCGTGGTGGCGCCGAACTCGTGGCCTTTCTCACCGAGGTGCTTGCCGTCGTCGTCAAAGAGCTCGGTCGGGAATGGACCCGCGCCGACGCGCGTCGTATAGGCCTTGACGATCCCCAGGATGTAGTCGAAATCCCGTGGTCCGACACCACTGCCGGTCGCTGCGCCGCCTGCCGTGGTATTCGACGAGGTGACGTAGGGATAGGTGCCATGATCGATATCGAGCAGTGCTCCCTGCGCGCCCTCGAACATGATGCTTTTGCCTTCGCGGCGCATCCCGTGGAGGATCCCCGGAATATCATCGATGAGCGCTAGCAGCTCGTCGCGTTGCGCCAGTATCCTGTCGAGGACTTCCTGGTAATCGACAGGCTCGGCCTTGAAATAGTTGACGAGTGCATGGTTGTGATACTCCATGACTTCCGCGAGGCGCGCCTTGAAGTGTTCCACATCGACCAGTTCGCCGAGACGGATGCCGCGTCGCGACACCTTGTCCTCGTAGGCCGGTCCGATGCCGCGCCCCGTCGTACCGATAGCCTTCTTGCCACGCGCATGCTCGCGCGCTGCATCGAGTGCGACATGGTAGGGCAGGATCAGGGGGCAGGATTCACTGATGCGCAGGCGACTGCGTGCCGGCACGCCGTTCTTCTCGAGCATGCCGAGCTCCTCGAGCAGCGCATCGGGTGAAAGCACGACGCCGTTGCCGATGAGGCAGAGAACGTTTTCGCGCAGGATGCCGGAGGGAATGAGGTGCAGGACGGTCTGCTTGCCGTCGATGACGAGTGTATGCCCGGCATTGTGCCCACCCTGGAAACGCGCAACCGCATGCGCCTTGTCGGTCAACAGGTCGACGACCTTGCCTTTGCCCTCGTCGCCCCATTGCGTCCCGATGACGATTACATTCTTCCCCATGACTCTGATTCTCTCTGACTCGTTTATGTTGCTTGTTCAGTTATTTGTGTCCACGACCCAGCCGTCACCCTGACGGCGAATCACGGCATCGCACTGCATGGCCGCAGCGTCCCCTGTCTGGTCCGGCAGCTCCCAGATCACACGCCTGCCTTCTGCACGCAGGCTCTCGACGAGCTGCAGCAACTCGCGTTCATCCGTCCAGGGAGCGAGGATTGCATGACGCGCCGCAGGCGGCTCGCTGGCCGCTACGCGTACGAGCGTTTTCAGGTAGGCGCTGAAACCCGTGGCAGGACGCGCCCTGCCGAAGGCCTTGCCGATATCATTATAGCGTCCGCCGCGAGCGATTTCGGTACCCGATCCCGGCGCAAAGGCCGCGAAGACCACGCCCGTCTGGTAGTGATAGGCGCGCAGCTCTGCAAGATCGTAGTGGATCGAGGCGTCAGGCATGCGCTTCTTGAGCTCGAGCGCGACCTCTTCGAGGTAATCGATTGCAAGGTGTACCTCGTCGGATGCCGACGCCAGGGTTTCGCGCGCCGTAGTAATGACGGTTTCGTCGCCATTGAGCGAGGCCAGTGACTCGAACATGGCGGCCATCGCCGGCTCGAGCCGGAACTCTTCGATGAGGTCGGAAAGGTCTGTGGCTGCCTTGCGCTGGAGTGCATCGAAGAGCGCCATCTCCTGCTCGTGCGTGAGGCCGGCCTGGTCGACAAGTCCGCGGTAGATACCGACATGGCCGAGGTCGAGATGCTGGCTCTCGACACCGGCCGTGCGAATCGTCTCGAGCATCAGCTGGAGGATCTCGACGTCACTGGCAATGCCGTCATGACCGAAGAGCTCGGCGCCGACCTGGAACGGATTGCGCGAACTGTCGAGCGAGTCGGCGCGCGTCCGCAACACCGTTCCCATGTAACAGAGACGTGTAGGCGTTTCCCGCTTGAGCTTGTGCGCATCGATCCTGGCGACCTGCGGCGTGGTGTCGGCGCGGATGCCCATCATGCGGCCGGAGACCTGGTCTGTCAGCTTGAAGGTC
>JARFQQ010000116.1 GCA_029287695.1 Gammaproteobacteria bacterium
CGAGGATCTGCATCTGGTTGTCAGGAAAGATGACACTGAGGAAATAGTTCCAGGATGCATCGGCGCTGTCATTCTGACCCGACTCGCGGCGCGCATGAGCCACGCGCGCGCCCGAGGCAGAGCGGTGGTGGCCATCTGCCACATAGAGCGCATCCATGGCATCGAAAGAGCTGGTCAACAGATCGATCCGGCTGTCATCGTCGATGACCCAGACCTGGTGACGTACAGCATCCAGTCCAGTTACATCGATATCGGGAGTCTGTCTGCTGACCTCTGCAAGCAGGTTGTCAACATCCGCATTGGCGCGGTAAACAAGAAAAACCGGTCCCGTCTGGGCATTGAGGGCCTCGATCTGTCGGACACGATCATCCTCCTTCACCGGCCGGGTAAACTCATGCTTCTTGATTCGGTCCGCATCATAGGCCGCGACCGAGGCTGCAGCGACCACCCCGGTCTGGACATGTTCCCCCATCGTCAGGCGGTAGGCGTAATAACAGGGCTTGCCATCACGCACGAGGACTCCGTCGGCAATCATCCTCTCGAGGTTTTCGCGGGCCCTTGCATAGACCTCGGGGGCATAAGGATCCGTTCCATCCGGCAGGTCGATCTCTGGCCGTGAAATATGCAGGAAACTCCATGGGCGGTCCTGTGCCATTTCACGCGCCTCGGCGGTATTCATCACATCGTACGGGGGGGCAACGACGTCATCGGCGCGACCTTCGGCGGGTCGTAATCCTTTAAATGGGGCAATCAGTGGCATGGACTCCTCGCAGCAGATATTTTATCTGGCGGGCATTGTTTCAGATGGAGGATTGCAGATCAAAGAAATTCAGGAAGAGACCACGGCCAGGTCGCAATGCTGCCGCAAATGCGCCTCGCAGTTGACGCCGGTAAACGCACGACCCGCAGTGGAGAGGGCAATCTTTGTCGTAGCGGGAGGAAGCAGGCTAGCGGGCCAGCTGGACAGGCATGACCGAGGATGTGCGTTTGATGTTGTTGTCTTTGTCAAAATAGACAAGATTCGGCTTGAATACCTTCGCCTCCTCTTCGCTCATTCGGGCGTAGGCGCAGATGATCACACGATCACCAGGCTTCGCCTTGTGTGCCGCAGCACCGTTGATCGAGATAATGCCGCTTCCTGCTTCAGCACGAATGGCATAGGTCGTGAAGCGTTGCCCGTTGTCGATGTTGTAGATGTCGATCTGCTCGTTCTCGAGAATACCGGATTCCTCGAGGAAGCTTGCATCGATCGCACAGGAGCCTTCGTACTCAAGCTCGGCGTGTGTCACCTTCACCTTGTGCAACTTTGCTCGCAATAGTGTCAATTCCATCAATCGCCCTCCAACCGATACGCCATTTTTACCACAAACTCGGCGTTCTGTATCTCTATCGGCCTCACCTCCCTGATAGCCAAACCTCTCGGATGCGTCATGCGCATCTGGCATGACCGGTCATTCCGGGAGACCAACCAGTTTTGTGCGCTGCACATAATACCAGCAGTGCCTGACTGAAAGAACTCCCTGTTCATTAAATTCCATAATACTCAGAATTGAATAAATTGTCTTGCCAAATACTCATGTCGCACCTAGGATTGTCGACAATTAAGGCATTAATCGCGAAATATTAGTGATTTCCGCCAACCCAGGTGACCACAATGTCGACAGATCGAGTGATCGGACATCCTCATTAAAGCAAAACCGGAGACAAATCATGACCCGTGAACAACAGGTAACAGCACTGGAAAAAGAGTGGGCGGAGAATCCGCGCTGGGCCAATATCAAGCGTGGCTACAGTGCTGAAGATGTCGTTCGCCTGCGGGGATCCGTGCAGCCTGAATACACCATCGCCAGACGCGGAGCCGAGAAACTCTGGAACCTCGTGCACGGGGATGCCACCAAGGGGTATGTCAACTGCATGGGCGCGATCACGGCCGGCCAGGCGATGCAGCAGGCAAAAGCGGGTATCGAGGCGATCTATCTCTCGGGATGGCAGGTCGCTGCTGACGGCAACACTTCCGAAACCATGTACCCGGACCAGTCGCTCTATGCCTACGACTCTGTACCGACCATGGTGCGCCGCATCAACAACACGTTCAAGCGTGCCGACGAAATCCAGTGGTCACGAGGCATCGGACCGGACGACGAGGCGTACATCGACTATTTTCTGCCAATCGTCGCCGATGCAGAGGCGGGCTTCGGTGGTGTTCTCAATGCCTTCGAACTCATGAAAAACATGATCACGAACGGTGCTTCGGGCGTTCATTTCGAGGATCAGCTTGCTGCTGTGAAAAAGTGCGGTCACATGGGTGGCAAGGTGCTTGTGCCGACCCAGGAAGCCGTACAGAAACTGATCGCTGCGCGTCTTGCCTCGGATGTCATGGGCGTGCCGACTTTCGTCCTGGCGCGCACCGATGCGGAGGCTGCCACGCTCCTGACCTCCGATGTCGATGACAACGACAGGCCCTTCTGTACCGGTGAGCGCACCTCGGAGGGTTTTTTCAAGGTCAGGAACGGCCTCGAGCAGGCCATTTCGCGCGGTGTCGCCTATGCGCCCTATGCCGACCTCGTCTGGTGCGAGACCGGCACGCCGGATATCGGATTCGCGCGTGAGTTCGCCCAGGCCGTGCAGGCAGCCAATCCCGGACAACTGCTTGCCTACAACTGTTCTCCTTCCTTCAACTGGAAGAAGAACCTCGACATGAACCAGATCGCCTCTTTCCAGGAGGAATTGTCCGATCTCGGTTACAAATACCAGTTCATCACGCTCGCGGGTATTCACAACATGTGGTTCAACATGTTCGACCTGGCATACGACTACGCACGTGGCGAAGGCATGAAGCACTATGTCGAAAAAGTGCAGGAGCCGGAATTCGCTGCTCGCGAGAAAGGTTACAGCTTTGTCTCGCACCAGCAGGAGGTCGGGGCCGGCTACTTTGACGACGTCACAACTGTCATTCAGGGAGGCGCCTCCTCAGTCACGGCACTTGCGGGATCAACCGAAGAAGCACAATTCGCCTGATGCCCAAAATGGGCCCGGCGCAGAAGCCGGGCCCGACGGTTCCCTCTTGGATCGCTTTCGTCGAAGACAACAGATGAATGACCGATAGCCCCGGTTACTGAGGTTTCGGAAGCGATCTTTTTTATCCCCCCTGCTGACTGGCTTGCCCGAAGCCATGCTCACGAGCCCGGTACCTGCAGAGAGAAAATACGGGCAATCAGCAGGACCATAACCTGCAACCTCCCGGAAGCAACGACTCGCCCCGGGAGCGGAGGTAATACATCGATGCAGTTCAAAACAGCCGATCTCTGTGACGCGCACAGCGACGCGTTGCAAATTGCCGAACCAGGGTTCAGGGATTACGGCGGCCATCCACGTTTCCATGGCCAGATCGTGACCCTCAAGCTTTTCGAGGATAATTCACTTGTGCGCGATACCCTCGCCCTGTCCGGCCATGGCAAGGTGCTCGTCGTTGATGGTGGTGGCTCACGCCGCTGCGCGCTCCTCGGGGATATGCTTGCGGCAAAGGCAGTAGAAAACGGCTGGAGCGGGATTCTCATCAATGGCTGCATTCGGGACTCGGCAGACATCGCCCAAATGCCACTCGGCGTCAAGGCGCTTGATACGCATCCGCTGAAAAGCGTCAAGAAGGGTGTTGGCGAAACCAACTTGCAGCTGCGCTTCGCAGGCGTCACTTTCAATCCCGGAGCCAGTCTCTACGCCGACGAGGATGGGATTATTCTCTCCCCGGGGCCGCTTGTCTGAGGTCTCCGGCCCGGGCGCCGGGCAAATTCACACCTGGCGACAGGGCACAAAAAAGCCCGGGATTTCCCGGGCTTTCGGATGCAAGGCGGAATGACTCAGGCCTTGGGGTTCCAGGAGCGGCACCAGCCCGCGGCTGTGACATCCTTGCCGGGAAAAATGGTGCAGGGGCCTGATGCTGCATCTGCAGCGCCCGAATAGAGCGCGCAATTCGCGCAGTTTTGACCTTCAGTGGCGCTTGCCTCGACGTACCCGAGCGCCTGGGCAGTCGGGTCATCAACGCTCAGCATCCCGGCGCGCGCCGGGATCTGGTAACCGGCAATTGCCAGGACGGGAACAGCGGCAACGCCTTTGAGAAGTGCGCGACGGCCCTTGTCGATGGATTTGTCTTTCATTACTTCCTCCGAATCACGGATTAGAGATTGCAACCGGCCAGCCGATTACGGTGATTAAGTACTTCAGCAAAGAATAATAGAAAAGCGGCAGGCTACATACAATGTTATTTGTCAAACAGCCTCGACAAGATCGGTCATTTCTTGGCCTGAATCAATTGTTTGTCAAAAAAGCGAGGCGCCCGGGAGCTGCTGATGCGTGCATTCCGATTTTCGCTCGCGAATGATCCTGCGCATTCACTCAAGGCTGAACAGGTCTCGTCGAATCTGCGTGGTACCCTGTTTGGCGCAGTCTGCAGGATCGGATAACCTGAGCAGACTAATCTGGATGCGGAGGTATCGTATGGCAGGAGTCGATCCAATGGCTTACCTGGAAAAGGTATCCTATAACCTGCCCAACCTGACAACCAACGAGCAGATCATGCCGGTGCTGAACGAACTTGAACAGCTCTACAAGGCTCTGGACCCGGAGTTCCAGCATCTTGCGGACCAGCTGATCGAAACACTGCGCGGGCGATTGACGCCAGACTCGGTCAATCTCCACTAAGACAGGCTACGGGCGTATCCGGCCTCTGCCCTCGCCCACCCTGGCGAGGAAGTACATCTCCTGGCGTGCTTCCTTCTGCTTCCAGACGGCCTTGCCTCGTCCGATCTGACAAACCACATTACTTGCGCCTTGATTGGAAGATCACTTGTCATATGATCGGGTGCTGGACAGCTGCCTGAAGGCCCGAGCCAGGCGGACAAACGAACCAACCCCGAGGTAACCACAGATGCTGACACTGATCGCCGGACTGTTACTCTTCTTCGCGGCCCACTCGGTCTCGATCGTCAATGAATCATGGCGCGACCGGATGGTCGCACAAATCGGAGAGAAAGCCTGGATGGGGGTTTACTCCCTGATCAGCATCGCCGGGTTTGTTCTGATCGTCTGGGGCTACGGGCTTGCCCGCATGGAACCGGTCCTGATCTATGTACCGCCGGACTGGCTGCGGCACCTGGCAATGCTGTTGCTCGTGTTCGTCTTTCCGCTGCTGGTCGCGACTTACTTCCCGGGACGCATCAGCCACGCTGTGAAACATCCCATGCTGGTGGCAACCAAGGTCTGGGCCTTTTCCCATCTGTTGATGAACGGCATGCTGCATGACCTGTTGCTGTTCGGGGCCTTTCTCGCATGGGCGGTCATCGACAGGATCTCCATGAAAAAGAGGGAGCAGCGCCCACTGCCGGGCGCACCAGCATCCGGCATGAACGATGTCATCGCGGTCGTTGCAGGCCTCGGACTCTACGCCGCATTCGTATTCAAACTGCATGGCTGGCTGATCGGTGTTCCCGTGATTCCCTGAGCCGCGTGAACCCGAAGAGTCACTTCTTTCTCTGTCGAGGGGTGCTCAGGGCCTCGTGAAACGAACCGACTGCGGATAGGGGAAGACGTCCTCGAGTATCCCCTTGCGAATCTTCTCCTGCTTGTCGATCCAGAAATCGACCTCCAGCAGGTCCCTGTGATACTTCAGGAATGCTTTTCTGATTCGCGGGTCGCCAAGCAGGAAACTTGCGAACTCCTCGGGAAAAATATCATTCGCACCGACGCTGTACCAGGGTTCGGAGGCAAGCTCGTCTTCAGGGAACCGCGGTGGCGGGATCTTTCGGAAATGGCAATCGGTGAGATAGACGACCTCGTCATAGTCATAGAAGACCACGCGTCCGAGCGGAGTCACACCGAAGTTCTTGAAGAGCAGATCGCCGGCAAAGATATTGGCCGCGGCAAGCTCCTTGATGGCCTCGCCATAGCCCCTGATAAGGCCATCAATGCGCTCCTGGTCTGCATCTTCGAGCTCGATATTGAGCGGTATCATCCGGCGCTCGATATAGACATGCTTGATGATGAGGTTGCCGAGGCTGTCACAGGAAATGCTGCTCTCGCAAGTATCGAGGAGCTCTTCGAGCAGCTCCACCGAGAACCGGCTTTTCGGTAAGGCCACATAGGAATACTCCATCATGTCCGCCATGCGGCCGACACGATCATGCTCCTTGACGAGCTGGTATTTCCCCTCGACTTCCTTCCGGCTCATCTCTTTGGGTGGAGCAAACCTGTCACGGATTACCTTGAAGACGTAGGGATAGGAAGGCAGCGTGAAAACTGCCATGACCATACCGGGGATACCGGGCGCTGCAATCAGTTCGTCATCCGAGTAGGTCAGGTGATGCAGGAAATCCCGGTAGAAATCCGTCTTGCCCTGTTTGTGATAGCCGATCGCCGAGTAGAGGTCTTCTTTCGTTCGGGTCGGCATGAGCCCCTGCAGGAAATGCACGATGGCGGAAGGCACCGGGTGTTCGACCATGAAGTAGACATAGGAGAAGTCAAACAGCTGGTTCAGCGCATTCTCGCCCAGGAGCAGCGTGTCGACATAAAGCGCGCCATCACCATTGTTGAGGATCGGTACGGCAAAGGGAAAAATGTCGTACTCGTTGATCGCCTTGCCCACAACATAGGCTGCCTTGTTACGGAAGAAGATCGCGTTGATCACATGGATCTGGAAGTTCAGATGCGCCTTGCGGGGCCTTTCGCGGAAACCCTCGCTCAGCGCGCGGGTGATGCGGTGAACATCACGCTGCATATCTTCGAACGGCAGCGTGAAGTGGCAACTCTTGAGCACACGGCGGATGGTGGTCCTCAGACCAAGCTTCGCCGGATAGTAGACATGGTAGGCAGGCCTGTCGGATTCGATGTACTCGGTCGACACCGCGCTACGCACGAAAATAAATTCGTTGTTGAAGTAGGTTCTGTCGAACATGCGGCAAAAGACCGTGTTGTAAAACGTCTCTGCCAGCTCGGGCTGCTTGTGATCATGCAGTAGCATGATGTAGAGCACCTTGACCTGTTTCCAGATCGTCATCTCGTTCAGGGCCGGCCCGAAGATCTCCCTGAGCGTCTCGACAGCCTCGTCTGCCCGCTTGTCGTAGAAGAGTATGCGCTTGCGCGATGCATCGCGCTCTGCCATCCAGTCCTCGGTTTCGTATCGCCCCATGGCGCCGGCAGTGATTTTCTGAAAGATACGAAAATGCTTGTTGAATCCCTCGAGCACAGTCTCGGCGATGGTTTCCGCAAGCGCTGATGATGACAATCCAAGTGACGACATTCGTGCAGTCTCTCATCCCTCCGGGGAATGGACAGGTGCTACCACGGGCTCCTGTCCTCCCGGGATGGTGTCAGCTCTTCGAATCGAGCCACTCCGCGATTGCCGGCGGCACCGTCGCCTGTGCCTTGCCGCTGACATAGATCCCGATGTGACCGCCCTTGAAAGAAAGCTCGGTATAGTCACTTGTGCCGACGCGGTACTTGAGCGCACGCGATGCGTCAGGTGGGACAAGGTGGTCCTGATCCGCATAGACATTGAGCACGGGCATCGTGACCTGGTCGAGCGAAACATCATGCTCGCCGATTTTCAGGCCACCGGTGATAAACCTGTTCTCCTGGAAGAAGTCCTTGACGAACTGGCGATAGGCTTCTCCGGCCTGATCGGGACTGTCAAAAATCCACTTCTCCATGCGCATGAAATTTTTCATCTGGTCGACGTCCTGCATCAGGTCAACCATGGAGAGATACTTCAGGCTCGTCAGGTGGTATGGCTTGAGATTCAGGAAGGTCCAGTTCAGCATCTCGCCCGGTACGTTACCGACGGTATCGACCAGCAGGTCGATATCGACCTGCTGCACCCAGTGACTCAACATGTTGTCGGGTGTTTTGAAATCGACCGGCGTCACCATGGTCACGAGCGCATTGATCTTTTCCGGATGCATCGCGCTGTAGCAGAGACTGAACGCCCCGCCCTGGCAGATACCGAGCAGGTTGATACTCTCAAGACCGTGTCGCGCACAAATATAATCAACACAGCTGTCGATGTAGCCATTGATGTAATCATCAAGTGTCAGAAAACGGTCTGAACGGTCCGGGTAGCCCCAGTCGATGAGGTAGACATCCTGGCCACCCTCGAGCAGTCCCTTGATCATCGAACGGTTCTCCTGGAGATCCGTCATGTAGGGACGGTTGACCAGTGCATAGACGATGAGCATCGGCACACTGCCCTGCTTCACCTCCTCAGGCGCCCTGTAGCGATAGAGCGTCAGCTTGTCATCCCTGAAGACGACCTCTCGCTCTGTGACACCCTCGGAGATTTCGCCGACCTCGAGCATATTCTGCAGGCCGTTGGCGAGTTTTTCGTTGAACTCCACGAGTTCCCCGGCGACCTGGTCCGGCCGCAGCTTGAATGACATCATGATTGCCTGCTCCTCTACTTTCTCTTAACCGTGGCTTTTTTCTTTGCAGCTGCTTTTTTCGCAACTTTCTTCTTCGCAGCCGCCTTTTTGGCGACTCTTTTCTTCGTGACTGCTCTTGCCGTCTTTTGTGGTGCTGCGGCATCATCCATGCGTGCCTTGATCCCCTCGAGTTCGGCACGCAGTTTGCGGTTCTCGCGTTTCACCTGCTGCAGTTTTTCCGAGATGGCATCGACCTCTTTGCGCGTTGGCATGTTGAAGGCTTCGAGCTGCTTGTCCATGAGCGCCTCTGTTTCCTTTTTGAGCGCCATGAATGCATTCACCATGCGACCGTAAATCGTCTGGTATTCCTCGCTCATGGCGAAGTCGGCGTAAATATCCTCGCAGACATTGATCCAGGTCGTATAGAGATCTCGCAGCGAATCGACCTCGAGCGGCGCATCCCTGTCGATACCTGAGATGACCTTCTGGAATTCCTCGATGGATTCAATAGCAACGCGGGCAAAGGCCTTGTTATATTCGTTTGAGGCTTCCTGGTAATCGATTGCAAGACGTCCCAGATGTTGCAGCTGTTCCTGGCTCTCTCTCGAGTAACCGACCTGCGGCATCGTCAGCATCTTGCGCATTTGCTCGAAGAGCTGGCCTTCGGGCTTCTGCGGGTCGAAGCCGTAGAAGGATGGCAATTCGATGCCATGGGGCATCATTTTGTGCGCCGTCTTGTGCCAGGACTCCATCGGCACTTCCCAGAAGGCCATGAAGTCCTTCGCTCCCTGTTTGGCCTGTTCGCCCAGTGATGCACTTCCCTCATGCAGCTGGCGGTAATTCTCTTTCATCTGTTCAAACCAGTGATTGAGATTTGCGTGCGTGTGATCCATGGGATGCGATGATTTTCCAAAGCCCTCGGCCATGCTGAAGAAACTCTTGCCCGTCTCCATGAGCTTCTCGTAAAGATCCGAGGTCAGATCCGGTGTCGAGGGCGCTGCCTGCTTCCACCAGCGTTCCATACCCTCGGCCCAGGCATTCGCCGGCGACGAGACTTGCGGGCTCGCTCCGGCCGCCATCTCGGACCACTTGTTCAGGAACTGCTGTTGCGCCTGCATCCAGCTATCAAGCCAGGGGTTATTTTCTGCCATGCCAATCCTCCGTTTCATGATGATTTCCAAAGCCTAGCATGCGTTTTTGTGCGGTGCAACATTTTTACTGCTAACATCCTGCCATCCCCTTCAGGGGGCAATGGAATCGACAACGCCTGACACCATGTTTCCTGATATAAAGGCGGGATGCCGGATCTCGTTTTCACCCTGCCCGTCCTGATGATCGCAGCCTTTGCGCATGGTGCGCTCGGCTTCGGTTTTCCGCTCTTGTCGACCCCGCTGCTCGTACTCGGCATGGAGATCCGCAGCGCGATCCTGCTCACGCTGATACCCACGGTCACGATCAATCTCTTCAGCATACTCTCGGAGGCGCGCTGGAAAGAGGCGCTGTTGCGTTTCTGGCCGATTCCCACCTTCACCATCATCGGCAGTTTCATCGGTACCCAATTGTTACTGACGACGGATCCATCGCCCTACCGGCTGTTGCTCGCACTAGTCGTCATTGGTTACCTGCTGAGTGACAAATTGCCCGGAACCAAAAAAGAGCGTCATGTGCCTGCCTGGGGACTCGCCCTGTTCGGCCTCACGCTCGGCCTGCTTGCCGGCGTGGTCAATGTATTCGCACCACTGATCGTGATCTTCGCACTCGAAACTCGCATGAAGCCGGAACTCATGGTCGCTACCTTCAATGTGAGTTTCCTCACCAGCAAGACAGGCCAGATCGCCGGCTTCGTCTCGCGGGACGCCTTTCACGGTCCGGAGATCACCTTCGCGCTGTTGACCCTGCCGCTGGTAATTGCGAGCCTCTGGCTCGGAATTCGACTGCGAAAGCGCATCGACGTAGAGAGTTACAAGAAAGCACTGCGTATCGTCCTCTGGATCGTCGCCCTCTATCTCATCATCCAGTGGCTAGTGCCCACCCTCTGACCACTGCCGGAGGTTATTCTCTGTCAGGAAACAACCGGTCTTGGGCAAGGAACGGCCGGCTGCAGCACCGGAAAGACTATGACACTGGCGCCCATTGGGTTTAAATAGTGCTGTAACGGCTTTTTGAAGACGACACCACGGAAAATGCCATGACGACCATCGCCAGAGACGACTTCATCGAGAGCATTGCCGATGCTCTGCAATTCATTTCCTACTACCATCCTGTCGACTACATCCGTGCGGTGACAGCAGCGTGGGAACGTGAAGAATCACCAGCCGCGAAGGATGCCATGGAGCAAATCCTGCTCAACTCGAAGATGTCGGCCCAGGGACACCGCCCTATCTGCCAGGATACCGGCAGTGTCGTGGTCTTCCTGAAGATCGGTATGGATGTCACCTGGGAGACGGACATGGACATCACTGCCATGGTCAACGAGGGTGTCCGCCGTGCATACCTGAATCCGGATAACGTCCTGCGCGCCTCGATGGTCGACGACCCGCTCGGCGCTCGCGCCAACACCGGCGACAACACGCCCGCGATCATCCACATGGAGCTGGTCGCGGGCGACAACGTCGAAATCAAGCTCGCAGCCAAGGGCGGTGGATCCGAGAACAAGTCACGCTTTACGGTACTCAACCCGAGCGGCTCACTCGTCGACTGGGTTGTCGAGACGGTCCCGACACTCGGTGCCGGCTGGTGTCCGCCGGGCATGCTCGGCATCGGCGTTGGCGGCACGTCCGAGAAAGCAATGCTGCTGGCGAAAGAAGCGCTCATGGAGCACATCGACATCCACGAATTGCAGGCACGTGGCCCGTCGAGCCGCAAGGAGGAGCTGCGCCTCGAGATCTATGACAAGGTGAACGCGCTCGGTATCGGGGCCCAGGGGCTTGGTGGACTCACGACCGTGCTCGACGTCAAGATCAACGACTTCCCGACACACGCAGCCTCGCTCCCCGTTGCACTCATCCCGAATTGCGCCGCGACCCGCCATATCGAATTCACGCTCGACGGATCCGGGCCTGCCGTCTTGACGCCACCCAGCCCTTCCGACTGGCCTGACATCGAGTGGAAAGCCGACGAAAGCGCGATTCGTGCCAACCTCGACACCCTCACGAAAGAGGAGATTGCCAGCTGGAAGCCCGGAGACCGTGTCCTGCTGTCAGGCAAGCTGCTGACAGGCAGGGATGCCGTCCACAAGAAAATCCAGGATCTGCTCGACAGTGGCCAGCCGTTACCGGATGGCGTGGACTTCAAAAACCGTTTCATCTACTACGTGGGTCCGGTCGACCCGGTTGGCGATGAAGTCGTCGGACCGGCCGGCCCGACCACGGCAACGCGTAGGGACACGTTCACAGAGATGATGCTCGACAGGACGGGGCTCATCGGCATGATCGGGAAGGCCGAGCGCGGACCGGCCGCACGCGAATCCATCAGGAAACACGGCGCCGTCTATCTCATAGCAGTCGGTGGTGCTGCCTACCTGGTCTCGAAGGCCATCAAGAGCTCTCGTCTCATCGCCTTCGAGGAGCTGGGCATGGAAGCTATCCGCGAGTTCGAGATCGAGGATATGCCGGTCACTGTTGCCGTGGATACCCGCGGCGACTCGGTGCACGAGAGCGGTCCGGCCGAGTGGCGCATCAGGATCAGCGAAATCCGGTAAAGGTCTGCAGGAATGCACATCAGCTTCCGCGGTATCAGGATCACGATACTGCTGATTATTCTTGCGATGGTCTCACTGAGCACCTGGCTCGGCATCGCGCGCACCACGGACTGGGATCATCCTCTCTGGATCGTTATCTACCCGATGAACGGAGACGGCAGTCCACAGAGCCGGAATATCATCAGCCGTCTCGATGTCGCTGATTTCGATCCTGTCGTCGAATTCATGAAACGCGAGGCTGCGCGTCATGGCGTTGCGCTCGATCGCCCGGTTACCATCGCTCTTGCACCGGAAGTGACGTCGCCACCACCGCCTACCCCCGCCTGGAACGACAATCCGCTATCTATCGCCTGGTGGAGTCTGAAAATGCGCTACTGGAGCTGGAAGGTCGACACTTACCCGGGGCCGGAGCCCGACATCAGGCTGTACGTCGAGTACCACAACTCCGGCGAGAATGGTGTCCTCGACACCTCATTCGGTTTGCAAAAGAGCCGCATCAGCGTCATCCGGCAATTCACTTCGCGCAGGATGGCAAGGAAGAACCAGGTCATCATCGCCCATGAATTACTGCATACGCTCGGCGCAAGTGACAAGTATGATCTCGCGACCCTCGAAGTAGCCTGGCCAGAAGGTTATGCCGCCCCGGAGAAGTCACCGCTCTACCCCCAGCAAAAGGCAGAAATCATGGGGGGACGCATTCCGTTGAGTGCGAGGGAATTCGTCATCCCTGCATCCCTCGAGCAGTGCATTGTCGGTCCGGAAACCGCCGGAGAGATCGGCTGGGCCGACAGCACACAAGCGTTTTAATCTGACGCCGGCTTCCTGTGCTACGAGCCTTCCCGACAAATCCGTTGCTGTCGGGATCGGCACCCTTGAATTACCTGATCCCGGCAGTCATCACACAATCACTTCCTTTCAGCCTGGCCACGCGAAAAACACGGTGTCAGAAAACAATGACAGATCAGTGATGCCAGGTCCTGCTAGTCGAAGACGTCAAAGAACACATCGGCAATGAGGGCTGTGGCTGTGGCGACCAGTACAAGATCGCTCCCGTAGACTGCCCATTCGTAGCCGGGGTATCGAGGAAGCCTGGACAGCATTGGTCCGGGGACTGCCCGCTTGGCAATGCCCGGAGGAATCGGTTTGCCCCTGGCCAGGTTTTTTCTGATCCCGGGCGGAAGTGAACCGTAGCCGGTGTAGTTGTTATCGAGAGCGATTCGGCGTGCAGCATCGAAACCGATGGCAGCGGAGATCAGTGCTTCTGCAGTATCGCGATCACGGTCACGATCCCTGTCATGTTTTTTACCGGAACCATGGCTTTTGCCGGCTGCCTTGTCCTGTTTCTGTTCCTTGTGCGGATTGCCTTTCCCCTTGCCTTCGGGCGGTGCGGCACTTGCCGGAAGAGGAGAAATGAGAAGTGCCCCGAGAACCAGCACCAGGCATTTACCCGGTAAGTCGAAAAGATGCATTGCTCTGTTCCTTCTGTACTTCAATTGAGAGTAATTGTTTCACCAGTCTAGCCGGATTACTGAGCGGTTTCTATCCACTTCGGAGCCGATGGACAGACTCTGCATACAAAAGGCGATCAGCGAATGAAGCCATGGAATGAGGGTACTACCTCAGACTCACATCAATCACTTCCTATCGCCCAAGCCTGCATATCGCAAACGATTGACGAATCACATACAGCAGGCAGGGAACTCTCTGCCGGCTTTATGGTTAAATAGCTGATCGAAATCATCGAGGGAACAACCCTCGTCAACATGCTCAGATGCTGACTTTGAAGAATCTCGGAAAACGGGCCATGGATGCCCTCAGTGGGCGTGACCGGCAGCGCAGAAAAAGTCTCGTGCTTTCCCTTCTCGTGCTCCTGGCGGGTATCGCGATTTTCACGGTACTCAAGGCAACGCGCCCTGAACCGCCTGCAGTCGAGTCGCGAGAGCGGGTCTGGCAAGTAGCCGTCACAACTGTGCAACTCGATACACTCTCCCCGCAATTGACGCTGTATGGCAAAGTCGAATCACCGGAAGTCTTCAAGGCCGCAGCACCAGGCAAGGGACGTGTCTCCGAAGTCCACGTCAGCGAAGGCTCACGGGTCAATGAAGGTGAACTGCTCATCGTCCTCGATGAGAAGGATTACCTGCCGGAAGTAACACAAGTCAGGGCCGATGTCACCGAGCTCGAGGCACAGATCGAGAGTGAGAATCTGCGCTATGCGAGTGACAATGAAACCCTCGAGAAACAGAAAACCCTTCTGGAACTTGCACAGGCTGAGCTCGCCCGGGCAGAACGGCTCGAGCAACGCAATCTCGGATCGGAATCGGCGCTGGACCAGGCCCGCCAGAATGTCGCACAGCAACAGCTGTCTCTCTCCTCGCGGCAACTCAACGTGGCCGATCACGGTGCGCGCCTCGCCCGCCTGGAGGCCAATCTCGAGCGTGCCAGGGCGCGCCTGGCCGTCGCTGAGCGGGACTACGACCGCAGCCGCATCACGGCACCTTTCGACGGCATTGTGAGTTCTTTACCGGTAACGGTCGGCAACCAGGTCAAAGACAGTGACGTGGTGCTCGAGATGTATTCCCTCGAAAGCATGGAGGTGCGAGCAACGGTACCCGTGATCTACCAGCAGGAGCTGATCGCTGCCACAACGGAAGGTGAACATTACCCTGCGAGCAGTGGCGACATCACACTCAGGCTGGACCGTCTCTCGGGCATGGCCGGCACCGCGGGTATCGATGCCCTTTTCAGCATCGAATCCGGCAGTGAAAAGTTGCGTCTCGGACAGCAGATCACGATCCATCTCTCAAGGCCTGCACAACCCGGGCTCGCGATACTCCCCTTCCAGGCGCTCTATGGCAACGACCGCATCTACCGCGTCAACGGCGAGCAGCGCCTGGAGACACTGCGCATCGAACAGGTCGGCACGATTTTCGACCGGGATGTTGAAAAACTGCTCGTCCGCGGCGAAGCCCTGCATGATGGCGATCGCATCGTCTCGACCCATCTGCCCAACGCCGTGCAGGGGCTCAAGGTCAGCATCGCTGAGTAAACGGGCATGGCCTCTCCAGACAGCTATCACAAATCCGACATCCTTGGCATTTTCGCGCACCACAAGGTTGCGGCGAACCTCCTGATGATGATCATGCTGCTGTCAGGCGCTTACGCGCTCAGCAAGCTCAACATCCAGTTTTTTCCCAATGCCACACTCGATGTCATCACGGTACGCGTCGTCTGGACGGGTGCCAGTGCCGAGGACGTGGAAGTCGGCATCACGACGCCGCTCGAGCAGCGGCTCAAGGTGATCGACAACCTCAACAAGCTCACCTCGACCTCGGCCCAGGGGATTTCATCACTCACGCTTGAGTTCGAGGACAACACGAACATGGTGCTCGCGCTCGATCAGGTTCGACGCGAGGTCGATGGCTTTCGCAACCTGCCGCAGGAAGCCGAGAAACCCGTGATCGTGAAAGCGAGTTTCTACGAGAGTATTGCCCGGCTCGTCATCACCGGCTCCGACAATCCCGAGGAGCTTCGGGGACTCGCCCACGAATTCGAGAACGAGCTGCTGGCCCGCGGCATCGACAAGGTCGATATCACCGGCCTGCCGGAGCAGGAAATCAGCATCGAGATCCCGAGCGTGGCACTCAACGAGCTGCAACTCTCCCTCGATGACGTGGCAGCCAAGGTCGATGGCTTCAGCCAGGATGTTCCTGCCGGCATTATTGGCGATGCAGTTGCAGCCAAGGAGCTCCGCAGTCTCGACCAGCGTCGCAGCGAAAGCGAGTTTGCGAAACTGCCTCTCGTCAGTGACGAGAGCCGCCTCATCCGTCTCGGCGATGTCGCCGAGGTCAGTCGCAAACCGCAGGATGGCTCCGTACTCGTCGAGTATCGTGGCCGGCCGGCTATCAACATGACGCTGCAGCGTGCCGAACAGGGAAACTCGCTCGAGGCGGCCCGGATTCTTGAGAGCTGGCTCGAGGAGACCCGAGCCAGGCTCCCTGCAAACATCGAGATCACGATCTACGACGAGCGCTGGCAGCTCATCAAGGAGCGCATCATGCTGCTCGTCACCAACGGTGGCGGCGGCCTGGTGCTCGTGATCCTTATCCTCTACCTCTTCCTGACCGGGAGGGTTGCTTTCTGGGTAGCCGTCGGCATCCCGACTTCCTTCATGGCGACACTCTTCATCCTCTACCTCGCCGGCGGCTCCATCAACATGATCTCACTGTTCGCGCTGATCATGGCGCTTGGCATCATCGTCGATGACGCCATCGTGGTCGGCGAGGACGCTGTTGCCCACTTCCAGATGGGCGAGGATCCGCTGCGTGCTGCGGAGGGCGGTGCGCGCCGCATGCTTGCACCGGTCATAGCCTCGTCGCTCACGACCATCGCTGCCTTCCTCCCCCTCATGATGATCGGGGATTTCATTGGCAAGCTCATGTTCGCGATACCCCTCGTCATCATCAGCGTGATTATCGCCTCCGTCATCGAGAGCTTTTTTGTATTGCCGGGACACCTGCGCCATGCCTTTCTGCACACCTCGACAGAGCATGGTCGCAAGCGCACGATTCGCGATCGCCTTGACGACGGCTTCGCACATCTGCGCGACAACATCTTCCGGCCACTGGTCACGATTGCCCTGCGCTACCGTGCCGTGACCATCGCGCTCGCATTCGCCGTCCTCATCGCCACCTTCGGACTGCTTGCAGGTGGTCGCCTTGCCTTCATCTTCTTCCCCTCGCCCGAGGGCAACATCATCAATGCCAACGCTACTTTTGTCGCCGGAACACCAAGAGAGACCGTCGCGAACTTTCTCGACCATCTCGACGAGACGCTCTTTGCAACGGAGAAAGCCTTCGGTGACGAGAAACTCATCAAGATAGCAGTTACCAATATCGGCCAGGCCGGCACCCGTGATGCCCAGCGCACCGGTGACCAGCTTGGATCGATCCGCGTCGAGATGATGCCGTCCGATTCGAGAAGCGTGCGCAACAAGCAGTTCGTCCAGGCGTGGAAAGAGCGCGTTGAGGTGCCACCGGGTGTCGAGAATTTCGCATTGCAGGAACAGCGCGGCGGGCCGCCAGGCGGGGATGTGCAGATTCGCCTGACGGGCAATACTGCAGAAAACCTCAAGAATGCCGCACTCGAACTGGCAGAGTCCCTGAACACCATCGCCGGCGTCATCTCGGTAACCGACGACATGCCCTACGGCCGCGAGCAACTCATCTACCGGCTGACTCCCGTAGGCGAGAGCCTCGGACTGAGCGTCAGCGATCTCGGCAGGCAGCTGCGCACGGCTTTCGACGGCAGCCTCGTGCAGATCTACCAGGATGGCGAGGACGAGGTCGAGGTGCGTGTCCGGTTGCCGGAGGCCGAACGCGGCCAGCTGGCAACTCTCCAGCGGTTGCAGATCAAGACACCAGGCGGTGAGTTTGTCCCGCTGACAAGCGTTGCACGCTGGGAATCACGCCGCGGTTTCGAGGCACTCCGTCACGCCGAGAGCCAGCTTGCCGTCGAGGTAACTGCCGAGGTCGACAAGTCGACCGGCAACCCCAATGTGATCAACGCGACACTCAGGGAGCAGATCCTGCCGGGGCTTTCAAGCAAGTACGGCATCAGCTTCAGCTTCGAGGGACGTGCCGCCGAACAGCGAGAGACTCTAGCCGACATGCGCACAGGCGCGATTCTCGGCCTTACCCTGATGTACCTCATCCTCGCATGGGTCTTTTCCTCCTACGGCTGGCCGCTGATCGTCATGCTGGCGATCCCGTTCGGACTCATCGGCGCCATTCTCGGCCACTACCTCATGGGCATCAACCTGACGATCCTGTCGATCTTCGGCATCTTCGGGCTCTCGGGCATCGTCGTGAACGACTCCATCATTCTCGTTACCTTCTACCGCAATCTGCGCGAACAGGGACTGGCAATCAACGAGGCTCTCATAGAAGCTGCATGTCAGCGTTTGCGCGCGGTACTGCTGACCTCGCTGACAACGATCGCGGGCCTCACTCCCCTGCTCTTCGAGACGTCACTGCAGGCGCAGTTCCTGATCCCGATGGCGACGTCGATCGCCTTCGGACTGGCCTTTGCCACGCTGCTGATCCTCTTCTTCGTACCCTCGATGCTCTCGGTCTACGAATCAGCATCGGCATCTGTCGGGCCCGTGATCAGAAAACTTTCTGGCAGGCCACAGCCACAACAGCCAGCCTCCTGAGGTTTCCAGGCATGTGCGGCGGCGTCGAATTTCAGTATGAGGGCAGGGATCAGAAGGTCTACTTCCCCTACCCTGACGCAAAGCTTCCCGTCAGAACGCGCGACGGCTCTATCGAACTCGTCGGCTGGGGTCGACGCAAGGAACAGCCCGGCCAACTTCCGCCAAGCGGATGGGCACGCCTCGAATCCGTGCAAGCGCAAAAGTGGGATCGCTGGAAGCCGCAACCCGTCAAGATCATCGTCGACCGTTTCATGGAAAAGGATGCAGACAGGACTTCGCACTGGTTCGATCTTCGCAACGGAGAATTCATCCAGGGCCTGCTGGCGACCTGGAATGATGAACGCCGTCTCTACGTCGTCACGACAGAACCGCCGCATGAATTGTCCGGCTTCAAACGCTGGCCCCGGGTGATGGCTGCCTGACCCGGAGCCTTGATCAATCGCAATTACCTGTCGTCGAACCTTTGTCCATAACAGATGGTCCAAAAAACCGGGATTCTGCGACTATGTCGATAACTCCTACAGGGCATCCATGCCCGGGACTGAACAAAATGCGTTATCTCAGGAAGATCAACAACAATCGTGAACCGGCCGGGCTTGAATGGAAGATCCTCAGGAAACTGCCGTATGCACTGATTGGCGGCACCCTGATCCCGCTCTTCGTTGCCGGCGCCAGCAGGCTCTTTCCCCCCGAAGGCACAGCCATCGAAATCGAGCGCCACATCGGGATGATCGATATTCTTTCCATTGCCACAGGCATCACCATCTGGACAGCCGTCTTCACGGTCGCAATCGGCTGTGTGACCGTGG
>JARFQQ010000121.1 GCA_029287695.1 Gammaproteobacteria bacterium
AATGCTTGAGGCCGCAGACTTCCAGACCACCAACCCCGAAGCCTGGACCTGGATCACGCAGCAACACGAGGATATGCAGGCACGGGCAGGTTCCGGCAAGTCGCATGACGACAGCGGAATGGCATCTACAGCTGCAGCCGCCGTTGCTTCCGACGCACTCGACCGGTTTGCAGAAATCGACGAGACCGAAGATGACCTCATGCCCGGCGTCGAGGACGAAGAGGCACTCGAGGCGATCCAGAAGCTCGACACCTCGCTTGATGATGTGTCACTCGAGGATCTGGATGCACTGGCGGAATCTGTCGAGAAAGAGTCGGATAAGGGGCCTGAAGAGGCTGCAGAGGAGCCGGATAAGAGCATCGCAGCGGATCTTGGCGAACAGGATGATCTCGAATCTGCACTCAAACTCTTCGAAATGGAACTCGAGGGTCGCCATCCCGATGCCACGGACATACCTGAAGAGACGAAGACCGAACTGGCCGAGACTGCTGAACTTCTCGACACTGGCACAACGGATGCCATGGAGGAATCGGCAGAGGCAGCAGAAGAGAAGAGTGAGTTTGATATCGATTTCGCGACTGCTTCCGAGGAATTCGAAACCGGTGCCGGAGAGCCTGTCGATACCATCGACATGGAGACGGCCGAGGAAACCTCTGAACAGGCGTCGTCGGTTTCCGAGGAAGAGGTACAGGCCAAGGTCGAACTGGCTGAAGCTTTTGCAGAGATGGGCGATGTCGAGGGAGCGCGCGAGATTCTCAACGAGGTCATGCGCGAAGGCACCGATAGCCAGCGGACGACTGCTGAGGAGATTCTGCAGAAGTACGCCTCCTGACCGGGGCCGGGATCAGTCGAATCCGGATGCGAATCGCTGTCGGCGTCGAATATGACGGCTTCCGCTACCGCGGCTGGCAAACCCAGCAGGAGGGCGTTCGCACCGTCCAGGACGAGGTGGAGAAAGCACTCGCTTTTGTCGCAGACCACCCTGTACGTGTTCACTGTGCTGGCCGCACTGACGCCGGAGTCCATGCGCGCGAGCAGGTGATTCATTTCGAGACCCTGGTCGACAGGCCCGACAAGGCATGGGTCATGGGTGGCAATGTGCGGCTTCCGTACGACGTCAACCTGCTCTGGGCATGCCCCATGCCGGATCACTTTCATGCCCGTTTCTCGGCACGCTTTCGCAGTTACCGCTACCGCATCCTGAACCGGCCAGTGCGATCGGCGTTGCTGCACGGAAGAGCGACCTGGATTTACCGCACGCTCGATGCCGAGCGCATGCACCGCGCAGGCCAGGCATTGATCGGAACGCATGATTTCACCTCCTACCGCGCAATCGGTTGCCAGGCGAAACAGCCCGTCCGGACCGTGACGCATCTCGAGGTTACGCGTGACGGCGACATCATCGAACTCTACATCCGTGCCAATGCCTTTCTGCACCACATGGTGCGCAACATCGCCGGCGTGCTGATCGCCATTGGTGTCGGGGAGCAGCCCGAATCCTGGGCGCGCGAGGTGCTCGAACACAGGAACCGGAGCCTCGGTGGTGTGACGGCACCGTCCGACGGCCTCTATTTCGAGCGTGTTGAATATGAGGATGAATTTCAGCTGCCAAGGACGCATAATGGACAGGTTTTTTACACCTGATACTGTCACAGGATGCGCACGCGCGTTAAAATTTGCGGCATTACGCGGATAGAGGATGGACTGGCTGCAGCGAGAGCCGGAGCAGACGCCATCGGTCTCGTTTTCTATCCCAACAGCTCACGCTTCGTAGAAACGGAAACGGCAGCCAGTATCGCGCGCGCCTTGCCACCCTTCATCAGCAAGGTTGCGCTGTTCGTCAATGCTCCCGCGGATGAGATCAGTGCCGTGCTCCAGCAGGTCCCGATCGATCTCATCCAGTTTCACGGAAACGAGTGCCCTGAATACTGCGCAGATCACGGACGTCCCTATATCAAGGCTATCCGCATGAAAGAAGGTATCGACCTCCTTGCCGAACGTGAGAGGTATGACACAGCCTGCGGTCTCCTTGTCGACAGTTATGTAGCCGGGATACCGGGCGGAACCGGCGAGACATTCAACTGGTCCCTGATTCCGCAAGAAATTGCAGGCGAGATCGTTCTGGCCGGAGGTCTCGAGCCGCGTAATGTGCAAGAAGCCGTCACCACCGTCAGGCCCTGGGGAGTTGATGTCAGTGGCGGCGTGGAGATATCCGGGGGCATCAAGGATGCAAGAGCAATCCAACAGTTTGTAACAGGAGTCCAGCATGGCGACCGAAACAACCACTAACTGGCAGAGCATGCCCGATGAAAACGGCCATTTCGGCCCTTATGGCGGCATTTTTGTCTCAGAAACGCTCATGGAAGCGCTCCATGAACTCCGCCTTGCCTACGAAAAGTACATCAAGGACCCCGATTTCCTGGCCGAAATCGACGCAGACCTGCAGCACTATGTCGGGCGCCCGTCACCTGTCTATCACGCTGAGCGCTGGAGTCGCCAGCTCGGCGGTGCGCAGATCTTTCTCAAGCGCGAGGACCTGAACCATACCGGTGCACACAAGGTCAACAACACCATTGGACAGGCGCTGCTCGCAAAGCGCATGGGCAAGACCAGGATCATCGCCGAGACAGGCGCAGGTCAGCACGGCGTTGCCACGGCAACCGTCGCTGCTCGCCTTGGACTCGAGTGTGTTGTCTACATGGGGGAGGTCGATGTCGCGCGACAGGAAGCCAATGTCTACCGCATGAAACTTCTCGGCGCGAAGGTCGTTCCCGTCAGCTCGGGTTCGAAAACGCTCAAGGATGCACTCAACGAAGCGATGCGCGACTGGGTCACCAACGTTGATAACACCTTCTACATTATCGGCACGGTCGCCGGGCCGCATCCGTACCCGGCCATGGTGCGCGACTTCCAGGCTGTGATTGGTCGCGAAGCGCGCCAGCAGATGCTCGACATGACAGGTCGCCTGCCTGATGCGCTGGTCGCCTGTGTCGGAGGTGGTTCCAACGCCATCGGACTTTTTTATCCCTTCCTGAACGACGAATCGGTCGCGATCTATGGCATCGAGGCAGCCGGCGACGGCCTCGACACGGGACATCATGCTGCGCCGCTTTGTGCCGGCAAGCCCGGCGTGTTACATGGTAACCGCACCTACCTGATCGAAGACGACAATGGACAGATCATCGAAACCCATTCGATATCTGCCGGACTCGATTATCCCGGCGTCGGTCCCGAGCACGCCTGGCTCAAGGACATGAAACGAGCCAAATACGATGCGGTGAATGACAAGGAAGCGCTGCAGGCATTCCATGATCTTACGCGTATCGAGGGCATTATCCCGGCGCTGGAGACAAGCCATGCGCTGGCTTACGTGACCAAGCTTGCGCCGACCATGCGCACTGACCAGAGCATTCTCGTCAACCTCTCGGGCCGTGGTGACAAGGACATGCACACAGTGGCTGCGACCGAAGGAATCAATCTATGAGCCGTATCAAGGGGTGCTTCGAGCGCCTGAAGTCGGAAGGCCGGAAGGCGCTTATCCCCTATATCACTGCGGGTGATCCTGACCAGGCAGTCACACTGCCGATGATGCATCGTCTCGTCGAATCCGGCGCCGATATCATCGAGCTCGGAATACCCTTTTCCGATCCCATGGCGGATGGCCCCGTGATCCAGCGTGCGGCTGAGCGTGCGCTTGAAAAAGGCACGAGTCTGCATAACGTGCTGGAGATGGTAAAACGCTTCCGCGAGACAGACAGAGAAACACCGGTGGTGCTCATGGGCTACCTGAACCCTGTCGAGGTCATGGGGTATGCCACATTTGCCCGCGAAGCAGCCGAGGCCGGCGTAGATGGCGTCCTCACCGTGGACCTGCCACCGGAAGAGGGCAGCGAGATGCACGATGTGCTGCTGGCCAACAACATCGATCCCATTTTCCTGCTCGCGCCGACGAGCACGGTTGAGCGCATCAGGAAAATCTGCAATGCATCGAGTGGCTACGTTTACTACGTCTCGCTCAAGGGGATCACCGGCGCCGGTCATCTCGACCTGGACTCTGTTGCCAGCAAGCTGGGTGAAATCCGCAAGCAGACCGATTTGCCGGTCGGTGTCGGATTTGGTATCAAGGATGCTGAGACTGCTTCGCGGATGGGCAAGCTGGCCGATGCTGTTATCGTCGGCAGTGCGATCGTCACGCGAATCGAGGAGAACGCGGAACAACCCGAAGCCGCGATAGAGAGCGTGGGGAACTTCGTCGCCGAATTGCGCCGGGGACTCGACGCCTGACAACAACGATACTGACAGGCCCTGACCTATGAACTGGTTCGAAAAACTGATACCCAGCCGCATTCGTACCGAGGGCGGCACAAAGAAAGCCGTCCCCGAGGGCCTGTGGGAAAAGTGCAAGGGATGCGGTGCTGTTCTCTACCGCTCGGAAGCCGAGCGCAACATGGATGTCTGCCCGAAATGCTCCTACCATAACCGCATCGGTGCGCGCAGGCGTCTCGATCTCTTTCTCGACAGCGAGGAGCGCGAGGAGATCGCCGGAAATCTCTCTCCGCAAGATCCGCTCAAGTTCAAGGACAGCAAGAAATACAGGGATCGCCTCTCTGCAGCACAGAAAGCCACGGATGAGAATGATGCCATGGTCGTGATGCAGGGCAAGCTCAAGGGGATGCAGATTGTCGCTGCAGCCTTCGAGTTCTCCTTCATGGGCGGATCCATGGGTGCAGTTGTTGGAGAACGCTTCGTCCGCGGCGCCAATATCGCGCTCGAGAACCGTCTGCCTCTCATCTGCTTCTCGGCCAGCGGCGGCGCGCGCATGCAGGAGTCGCTCTTTTCGCTGTTGCAGATGGCCAAGACAAGTGCTGTTCTTGCGAAGCTGCGTGAAGAGGGTATTCCCTTCATCTCCGTGATGACGGATCCGACCATGGGTGGCGTATCCGCGAGCCTCGCCATGCTCGGTGACATCAATGCCGCCGAGCCTGATGCCCTGATCGGTTTTGCCGGACCGCGCGTCATCGAGCAGACCGTTCGCGAGAAACTGCCCGAAGGCTTCCAGCGCAGCGAATTCCTGCTCGAGCATGGTGCCATCGACATGATCATCGACCGTCGTGACATGCGTGACCGTATCCATCGCATCCTCGCCATTCTGACCGGCGAGACTCCGGTCAGCGAATCGCTTCCGGAAGAGCAGGAGCCACTGGTGCTCGATTCGTCAGATGTCATCGAGACGCCGGAAAGCGATGCGCAACCGCAGCCTGAGTG
>JARFQQ010000126.1 GCA_029287695.1 Gammaproteobacteria bacterium
GCTCCTTACGGTTACGGTCGTCCTTACGGCTATGGCGCTCCGGCTCCCATGCCGCCTGCACCTTACGGCTACGGCGCTCCGGCTCCGATGCCTCAGCAGGCTCCGGCTCCGATGCCCCAGGCTCCGGCTGCCCAGTAAGGAAAGTGATGTCCGTCTGACGGATCACACTTCCAGTGAAAACCCCGCCCCGGCGGGGTTTTCTTTTGCTCGGGGATTATGAATCAATCCGCGATAATAGATTTTGATGCGCGCGTCGGCGCGCACCCGAGTGACTTTTGTTTACGAAATACATCCCTGTATTTCGCCCTGCGGGCCGACGACTCTGCCGTCGTTCAAATTCGCTCCCAGCGAATTTAGTCGGCAAAAGTCACCAAAACCATTCGCTCCGACGCACAACCCTTCGGGTTCCCTAACGTGCTCGGACAAACAGGCGAGGCCGTAAACTCGCTGTACTCAGACATACGGCCTGTTGTTTCCTGTTTGCCCTGCGCCGCTCGGTTGCGCGTAAGTCGCAGTTGGTGGACTATTCACTTTTTCCGTAGGAGCCCATACCGCGGGCGATTCTTTGGCGAGAGATCTCGGCGCCTACAAATGAGGGTGAATAGTCCGGGATTGTCTCCCTTCTAACGCGTCGAGCACCGGAGCCGCTCACGGAAAAAGCGGAAAGGTGTCTGAGGAGCATAGCGACGAGTTCTTTCCGCGCCGTGAGAGGCGAGAAGCGCAGAGCAGCCGCAGGCCGCGTTAGCAGGGTGCCTTTTTCTTTGCCTTCTTTCTTTTGGGCAAGCAAAAGAAAGAAGGGTGCTGCGGCGCACTCGCCGCTTTCAAATCGAGTACGCGCCGATGCGCGCATCCAATCAAGACATCGCGAAGCGATTCAAAACCTGCCCCTTGAGGCAGTGGCAGAAAGGTGAAAACCAATTAAAAAGCCCCGCGTGGCGGGGCTTTCAGGCGTCAAGTGACGGGAGGAGTGATTTACATCATTCCGCCCATGCCACCCATGCCGCCCATGTCACCGCCACCCATTGGTGGAGCGGCGTCGTCCTTCGGCTCATCTGCGACCATGGCTTCGGTCGTGATCATGAGGCCCGAGACAGAGGCGGCGTTCTGCAGTGCGGAACGGGTTACCTTGGTCGGATCCAGGATGCCCATTTCGACCATGTCGCCATATTCACCGTTGGCAGCATTGTAACCGTAGTTGCCTTCGCCGTTGGCAACATTGTTGAGGACGACAGAAGGCTCGTCACCCGCGTTGGCAACGATCTGGCGCAGTGGCTCTTCCATGGCGCGTCGTGCCAGGGTGATACCGACATCCTGGTCGTGGTTGTCACCCGTGAGACCGTCGATTGCGGTCAGTGTGCGAACCAGCGCAACGCCACCACCGGGGACGATACCTTCCTCGACGGCTGCGCGGGTTGCATGCAGCGCATCCTCGACGCGCGCCTTTTTCTCTTTCATCTCGACTTCGGTTGCAGCGCCGACCTTGATGACGGCAACACCGCCAGCCAGCTTGGCGAGACGCTCCTGGAGCTTTTCGCGGTCGTAGTCGGAAGAGGTCTCCTCGACCTGGGCACGGATCTGCTCGACGCGCGCCTTGATGTTGGCTTCGTCACCTGCACCGTCAATGATGGTGGTCTCTTCCTTGGTGATCAGGATGCGCTTGGCGTTGCCGAGTTCATTCAGAGTCGCTTTCTCGAGAGAAAGACCGACTTCCTCGGAAATCACGGTAGCGCCGCTGAGGATTGCGATGTCCTGGAGCATGGCCTTGCGACGGTCGCCGAAGCCGGGTGCCTTCACGGCGGCAACCTTGACGATGCCGCGCATGGTGTTGACGACGAGAGTGGCGAGTGCTTCGCCTTCAACATCCTCGGCGATGATCAGCAGTGGCTTGCCGGCCTTGGCGACAGCCTCGAGGACCGGCAGCAGGTCGCGGATGTTCGAGATTTTCTTGTCGAACAGCAGGATGTAGGGGTCTTCCAGGTCGACGTTCTGGTTTTCCTGGTTGTTGATGAAGTAGGGGGAGAGGTATCCACGATCGAACTGCATGCCCTCGACGACATCAAGTTCGTTGTGCAGTGCGGAGCCTTCCTCGACGGTGATGACGCCTTCCTTGCCGACCTTGCCCATTGCTTCGGCGATGATGTCGCCGATGTTGTTGTCAGAGTTGGCTGAAATGGTGCCGACCTGTGCGATCTGTGAATCGGTGTCGCAGGGCTTGGAGAGTTCGCGCAACTGCTCGACAGCAGCCGTGACAGCCTTGTCGATTCCGCGCTTGAGATCCATCGGGTTCATGCCCGCGGCAACGGCCTTGAGGCCTTCGCGGACCATGGCCTGTGCGAGTACGGTTGCCGTTGTCGTACCGTCACCGGCAACATCGGAAGTCTGCGATGAGACCTCCTTGACCATCTGTGCGCCCATGTTTTCGAACCTGTCGGAAAGTTCGATCTCTTTTGCGACGGAGACACCATCCTTTGTGATGGTCGGAGCGCCGAAACTCTTCTCGAGCACCACGTTGCGACCTTTGGGACCGAGTGTAACCTTGACAGCGTTAGCCAGAACGTTAACGCCGGACAGCATCTTGTGACGGGCGTCGTCACCAAAATTGACTTCTTTTGCAGACATTGTATCTATTCCTGAATTCCTGAGTAATTAACCTTCGATGACGCCCATGATGTCTTCTTCTTTCATCACGAGCAGCTCTTCGCCATCGATCTTGACCTCGGTGCCGGCATATTTGCCGAACAGGACCTTGTCTCCGACCTTGACGTCCAGCGGACGTACTTCACCGTTCTCCATGAGTTTGCCGTTGCCCGCGGCAACGATCTCACCCTGGGCGGGTTTCTCGGTCGCGCTGTCAGGCAGGACGATGCCGCCGGCGCTGGTACGTTCCTCTTCCATGCGGCGAACGACCACACGGTCATGCAAAGGACGAATATTCATCGGGTAGTTTCTCCAACTGATTTTAAGGGTTGCCCATGAGTGCTGTTAGCACTCGTTGATTGTGAGTGCTAATGATAGGGCCAAAATTCCAAAGGTCAAGACGTCCCTGCCATTGGATGCGGGCCATGCGCATTTTTGAGCCCCTGCCGGAATGCCGGCACAGACAACCGGACCTGCTGTTACTGCCGGCTGCCCAGGGAGCATCGCGAACCGGATTGACGACTTTCGGGAATCGCCGGTTCGTACTAGGCTGTTGCTTACCAATCAAAAATCACGGGAAGGAGACATCCAGATGCCCTATGTCAATATCAGGATCACTCGCGAGGGCGCGACATCCGAGCAGAAAGCCGAGCTGATCAGGGGGGTGACCCGCCTTCTGCAGGACACGCTGGGCAAGAACCCCGAGACGACTGTGGTCGTTATTGACGAGGTCGAGATGGATTGCTGGGGAATCGGCGGGATGCCTGTCGCGGAATTCCGGCAGCGTGGAAGCTGAGTCGAATTAGCTCTCCTCTTCCTCGCTCATGCCGTATTTTTTGAGCTTGCGCCACAGGGACACGCGATCGATACCGAGAATCTTCGCCGCGCGGGTGCGGTTCTGGCTACAGCGATCGAGGATGTGGCGGATGTACTCCTCCTCCCGCTCGGCGAGAGTCGGGAGACGCCCCTCTTTTTCGCGCACGACCCTGACGCTGTGGTCCGCAAGGCCCGGCGGCAAATCTGAAACCACCAGCTCGCTTGAGCGCGTCAGGGTCACGGCCCGCTCAATGATGTTTTCGAGTTCACGGATGTTGCCGGGGTAGCCATACTCGACCAGTGCAGCCATGGCCCCGGGGTCAATATCCTCGACATCCTTGCCGATGCGCGCAGCATGTTTGCGCAGAAAATAGTAGGCCAGCATCGGGATGTCATCGCGTCGTTCGGCAAGGGGTGGCAGGTGCAGCCTGACGACATCGAGACGGTAGTAGAGATCCTCCCTGAAATGGCCGCTGGTGACGGCCTCGCGCAGATCGCGATGGGTTGCAGTAATCAGGCGAATATCAACCGGGATTGCGCTCGTCGATCCGAGACGCTGCACCTCGCGTTCCTGGATCACGCGTAACAGCTTGACCTGCATGCCCGGGGTCATTTCGGCGATTTCATCGAGAAAGAGGGTGCCACCATCGGCTGCCTCGATGAGCCCCGGGCGTGCCTCGCCTGCACCTGTGTAGGCCCCTTTTTCGTGGCCGAAAAGCTCGTTGGCAAGCAGGTCTTCCTGCAGTGCGCCGCAGTTGATCGCCTGGAAACGGTTTTCACGGCGATGACTGTGATCGTGGATCTGGCGTGCCAGCAATTCCTTGCCAGTGCCACTTTCGCCGGTGATAAGCACGTTCGTGTCGGCTGACGCGATCTGGTCGGCCATTTCAAGCAGGCGTCGCATGGCTGCGTCCTGCGTAATGATGGAGAGTCCGGGGCCAGGATCGGTGAGCTGGTCCCTGAGTTGCCGGTTTTCCCGCTTCAGCTGCACCATCTCGAGAGCCTTCGATATGACTTCCCGGACCTCGTCGAGCCGGATGGGCTTGGCGATATAGTGGAAGGCGCCTGCTCTCATTGCCTCGATGGCGGACTCGAGCGTGGCATAGCCGGTGATGAGAATCACCGCAAGGTCCGGATCGATTTCATGCGCCCGCTGCAGCACGGCCATGCCGTCGACCTTTTCCATGCGCAGGTCGGTCAGCACCAGGTCGAACTGCCGGCTTTCCAGCGCCTCGAGTGCGCCGGCGCCGCTGGAGCGTGTGGTTACGTCGTAGCCTTGCTTGCGGCAGACATGCGCAAGATTCTGCACGGCCGGGGCCTCGTCATCCACGATCAGAACGCGTGGCCCTGTCTCCATGAGGTCATGCATCGCGCCTGCCTCCGGATGGCAGCAGGATGATCACGCTTGTCCCCTTTCCCTGAATCGACTCGATGGCCAGGCAGCCGTCATGCTCGCGCACGATTTCCTGCACGATGAAGAGTCCCAGGCCTGTGCCATGCCCGGGCTCGTTCGTCGTGTAAAAGGGATCGAAGACTTTCGACAGGGCCCCGGGTGCGATGCCGGGGCCGTTATCCGACACCCGGATCTCGACGAGTGAGCCCTCCCTGCGCGCCAGGCACTTGATGTCTCCGGCTACCTCCGCATCCTCCGGAATCTCCATCCCGGCGGCGTTTCGCACGCCGGCCTCGATACGAATGGCTATCTCTTCATCTGTGGCATTCATGGCATTTTGCAGGAGGTTGATGAAGAGCTGCAGCATGCGTTGCTTGTCAGCGGTGATTTCAAGATCGGCAGGGACGTCGACCTCCAGCTTCACGCCCTGCCGCCACAGCGACTTGCCGAGAATCGTCCGGGTTTCCTCGATGATCCTGGCGAGCTCGTAGGTTTCCTTGCTGAAGATGCGCTTGCTCCCGAAATCGAGCAGAGTACGGACGATCCTGCGGCCACGTTCCGTTTCGCTGTCGATCTGGTCCAGCCAGTTCCTGAGTGTACGGGGATCCGCCTCGTCGAGTTCTTCCATGAGCAGCTGGCAGGAGGAGGCGATGTTGGAGAGCGGGTTGTTGAGTTCATGCGCGACACCGGCCGACAGGATGCCGAGCGATGCAAGCTTGTCTGACTGAAGCATGCGCTTGCGGCGAATTTCGAGCTCCCGGAGCATGCGATTGAAGGCGTCCGTGAGCGTGATGAACTCCCGCTCTTGCGAGGGTGGCTCCAGGTGATCGAAACGCCCGTCAGCGATCGGGGCCATACTGGCCTCCATGGCGCGCAGGGGCCTGACGGCCACACGCCTGAGGCGCCTGCCGACGACGAGAATTGCTGCCCCGATCAACAGCAGCGAGATCAGTAAAAACCAGCGCGACTGTTTGACTGCCTCTTCAAGAGCCTGGCGCTGCTTGTTTGCGACAGACTCCGCCGTTGCGGTGATCTTCTGTCCGCTTTTTCCGATCCTCTCCTGGAGCTGCCGGCGTTCGGCCAGTGCTGCGCCTGTCCATTCTTGCATGCTGTCGCGATAACTCGCTATGTCTGCGGAGAGGGCGCCCGGGGTGAGGGGCTTGATCAACGGGCCCAGTGTCGCTGTGTGCTGCCCGAGGCTGTCAAGCAGGGCTTTCGACTGTGCATCGGCCCTGGCGAGGGCATCAGGGTCTGCATAGAGAAAGAGGTTTTTCTCTTCACGGCGCATTTCCAGTACAGCATCCTTGAAGCTGGTCACAATCCTGCTTTCAGAAATCCGGCTCTCCAGGAAAAGCAGGTCCAGGAATGCGATCGTGCC
>JARFQQ010000178.1 GCA_029287695.1 Gammaproteobacteria bacterium
TTGCGGCGCCTTGAGTTTCTTCTGGTTGCCGCGCAGCGTGAAGTTGGCAATGCGACGGCGATCCACTTCCGTGGTCTTGATGACATCCAGGCGCGGACTCGCCAGCCAGAGTGAGCTGTCGATATTGCGCATGTAGTCAGATACACGGGCATTTGACTGGGCAACGCCGTCCATGGTCAGGGCCCTGGCCTTCTGAGTGAACTTCTTCAGATAGATACCGTCAGGCAGGGTGCGGACCATCTCGTCCAGCAGGTGAACGCTTTCCGGGCGGCTGCGTTGCAGCTCCTGAATGACGTTCATGCGGGCGAGCAGGTTGGCCTTCATCTGTTCCAGCTCCTTGATGCGACCGATGCGCTGGTCAAGGATCTCGATTTCCTTCTCGAGGAAGGCATTGCGCTGGTTCTGGTTATCGATCAGGCCGCTGATATGCAGGTGGGCCAGAAGGACGACAAGTCCGGCGATGACAGCCGAACCGCCTGCCATGAAACCGAATTCGCGCTGTTTCTGCTTGCGCAGCTCCTCACGCCAGGGGAGCAGGTTGATCTTTGCCATATCAGTCGAAGCTCCTCAGGGCAAGTCCACAGGCAATCAGCAGGGCCGGCGCGTCGTTACTCAGTGTCTGCGGTTTTACCCGTGCAGACAGTGACATGGAGGCGAAGGGATTGGCAATGGAGGTCTCCACCCCGAGTCGTTCCTGGATCAGTTCGTCAATGCCCGGAATGGTGGCGCTGCCACCGGCCAGGATGACGTGATCGACCTTGCTGTGCGGGCTGGAGGAGTAGAAGAACTGCAGGGAGCGGCTGGCCTGCTGGGCCATGGCTTCCTTGAAGGGTTCCAGTACGTCTGTCTGGTAATTTTCGGGAAGTCCGCCCTGGCGCTTGGCCATGCCTGCTTCCTCGTAGGACAGGCCGTAGCGTCGCATGATTTCTTCCGTGAGCTGTTTGCCGCCGAACACGGTATCGCGAGTGTATATACTCTTCATATCGTGCATGACGTTCAGCGTCGTCATTGTGGCGCCAACGTCGATAACGGCGACTGTTTTCCCGGCGCCTTGTTCAGACAGATGATCTGTAAGGAAAACAAAGGCATTCTCACTGGCGAAGGACTCGACATCCATCACCTGGGTTTCGATGCCGCCGGTTTCGCAGGCTGCATTGCGCATGTCGACGTTCTCGCTGCGACAGGCCGCAAGCAGCACATCCACGGTGTCCGGATTCTTCTCGGATGGACCGAGGACCTCGAAATCCAGGTTGACCTCCTCGAGCGGGTAGGGCACATACTGATCGGCCTCAAACTCGATCTGGTTCTCCATCTCGTCTTCCGACATGCCAGCCGGCATGGGGATTATCTTGGTGATAACCGACGACCCCGCGATGGCGACGGCTGCGTGCCGTGTCCGGGTACCCGATCGCTTGATGGCGCGCCGTATGGCTTCACCAACGGCTTCGACGTCAGTAATATTCTTCTCGACGACCGAGTTGGGTGGGAGAGGTTCAACCGCGTAGCTTTCAACGCGGTAACGGGAGCCGCTTTTGCTGAGTTCCAGGAGCTTGACGGCGCTGGAACTGATGTCAAGACCCACTAGTGGCGGCCGGGTCCTTTTGAACAAATGCGCGATTGGCACAAGTTTTCCTTTTGGTTACCCACTGTTGGACAACAAAGGTAGCTGCGTGGATTAGAGGACATTCGCAACTGTTTGTCAACTAATGTTTTACACGCCGCTACGTCGTATGCTCTACGTTATCGGAAGCGCTCCGACAATGTTGAGAAATATTTTTGCCAATGACGCGATATGTTGATTTTTATGACGTTAATCATATTTTTTTCATGAACCAGATCACAGGTTGCTTACCGTGTCACTAGGACTGTTTCGGCTGGGACGTTTTCTACTTTACCTGTTGCTGACGGGGTTGCTTGTGCTGTCCATCGCGGCAGCGGCCCTGACCATGCGGGTTGCCTCGGAGTTGCCATCCATCGAGACGCTGCGGGATGTTCAGCTGCAGGTGCCCTTGCGCGTCTACACGCAGGATCGCCTGCTGCTGGCTGAATTCGGCGAGAAACGGCGCAATCCAGTGCGTATCGAGGATGTCCCGGAGGATCTGGTGCATGCCTTTCTGGCTGCCGAGGATGACCGTTTTTTCGAACATCCAGGTGTTGACGTGTTCGGTCTGATGCGTGCGGTGTACGAATTGGTGCGCACCGGCGAAAAGCGCCAGGGTGGCAGCACGATCACCATGCAGGTTGCACGAAATTTCTATCTGAGCCGTGAAAAAACCTATCTGCGCAAGCTCTCTGAAATTATCCTGGCATTTCGCATCGAGCAGTCGCTCAGCAAGCAGGAAATCCTCGAACTGTATCTGAACAAGATCTATCTCGGTCACCGGGCCTATGGCGTAGAGGCCGCCGCACGCGTGTATTACGGTGTCGGTATCAGTGATCTTTCTGTCGCGCAGATGGCAATGATTGCTGCGCTCCCCAAGGCGCCCTCGCGCGTCAACCCCGTCAATAATCCCTCTGCTGCCAAGACGCGGCGCAACTACATACTCGACCGCATGTACAAGCTCGACTATATCGATGCCGAAACGCATGCGGCAGCACGCAACGAGGAAGATACCGGCAAGCTGCATGTCGTACAGACAGGCGCGCAGGCACCGTGGGTGGCGGAGATGGTGCGCGACGAAATGGTCAGGCGCTTCGGTCAGGAGGCATACACCTCCGGCTTCGAGGTTGTGACAACACTGGATGCCAACCGGCAGGCGGCGGCGAATGCCGCCCAGCAGCGGGCCCTGCTCGATTACAGCAGGCGTCATGGCTACCGCGGTCCGGAGGCACGCGTCGAATTAGAAGGCATGGAGGCCGGTGACTGGCCCGGCCTGCTGCGCGATTACCCGGTGCGCGGCGGTCTGCAGGCCGGGCTGGTAGTGCAGGTAGATGAGAAGTCAGTGCAGGTACTGCTGCGCAACGGTGATACTGCCGGCATCGAGTGGGACGGCATGTCGTGGGCGCGTCAGTACAAGTCCGCCAATCGCAAGGGTGCAGAGCCCGAAACAGCGGCGGATATCCTGGCTACCGGCGACATCATCCGTGTCGAGGCGGCAGACGAAGGCAAGTGGAAGCTGGCGCAGGTACCGCAGGTTCAGGGCGCGCTGGTCTCTCTGC
>JARFQQ010000042.1 GCA_029287695.1 Gammaproteobacteria bacterium
AAGATGCAAGGCATAATTGCACTGCCTGGCGAGTTCCTGGTAGACACCAATCAGATCCTGTACGCCGCTCATCTTGCAGGAAATGATGATCCTGTCAGCTGGCATGCCGAGTGCCTCGGCTCGCCTGGCATTCTCGAGCGCAGAAACGACCATGATGTCGCGGGTGACAAGGCCCGTCTCCCTGGGGACCTGCAATCGCGAGTTTTCATCCATCATGCGAACGACGAGCTGCTTGTCCAGGCTTCCCCAGTTCACCCCGATGCGCACCGGCTTGTCGTAGCGCATCGCGGTCTCGATCATGGCAGCAAACTGCGAATCTCTCTTCTCGCCACTGCCAACGTTTCCGGGATTGATACGGTACTTGGCGAGAGCCTCGGCGCATTCGGGGTAGCCGGTCAGCAGGCGATGGCCATTGAAATGGAAATCGCCAACAAGCGGTACATCGAGGTTGAGCGCATCGAGCCGCTCACGGATGGCAGGCACTGCCCTGGCCGCTTCCTCTGTGTTGACTGTAATGCGCACGAGTTCCGAGCCAGCCCGGTAGAGTTCGGCAACCTGCTGAACCGTTGCCTCGATATCCTCGGTGGCGGTATTCGTCATGGATTGCACGGCAACCGGATGTTCGCTGCCGATCAGTACATCACCAACGCGGACAGTGTGGGTGGAATGGCGCATGAAATTGCTCACTTGAGAATTGTGCCTATTGTGTCGGGCGTGCCGGCATCGATCAACCGCGGCGCCAGGAGGTCCCGCTAGCGCCGTCTTCGAGAATGATTCCCAGACTCACCAGCTCGTCACGGATACGGTCAGCCTCGCCCCAGTTCCTGTCTGCCCTTGCCTGGATCCGCTGCTGGATCATCGCCTCGATCTCTTCATCCCCGGGGCCATCACTCGGGCTACCGCCCTTGAGGAAGGTTTCAGGATCTTCCTGCAGGATACCGAGGATATCACCAAGCTGTTTCAGCTGTGCTGCCAGGCCTGCGGCCTTCTCGCTCTTTTCCTCGCGGGCGCGGTTAAGTTCACGGACGAGGTCGAACATCGC
This sequence comes from Gammaproteobacteria bacterium, assembly GCA_029287695.1. Taxonomy (GTDB): domain Bacteria; phylum Pseudomonadota; class Gammaproteobacteria; order Chromatiales; family Chromatiaceae; genus Sva-25. Next base: position 1,043 of record JARFQQ010000042.1, read on the forward strand.
TGCGAGTGCTTCCGGCGTGTTGAAATCATCCTTCATGGCTTGCATGAAGCTTTCGACAAACGCTTCCCCGCCCGCGGGCCTGGCATCCGGCATTCCTCGCAACGCCGTGTAAAACCGCGTAAGTGCCTGGCGCGCATTGAACAGATGTTCCTCGTCGTAATTCAGAGGACTGCGGTAATGACTCGTGAGGATGAAATAGCGCACCTCCTCCGCACGAAAGTGCTTGAGAATCTCGCGAACCGTAAAGAAGTTACCCAGAGACTTCGACATCTTCTCGTCGTTGATGCGCACGAAGCCGTTGTGCATCCAGTAATTGACGAATTTTTCGCCGGTGCAGCCCTCTGACTGGGCAATCTCGTTCTCGTGATGCGGGAAACTCAAATCCGCACCGCCACCGTGGATGTCGAAATGGTTGCCGAGAAGCTCGGTTGACATCGCAGAGCACTCGATATGCCAGCCGGGGCGGCCCTGCCCCCAGGGGGATGCCCAGGAGGGTTCACCCGGTTTGGCGGCTTTCCAGAGTGCAAAGTCCATGGGGTCGCGCTTGCCCTTGCCGGGTTCGACACGGGCGCCGGCGCGAAGGTCTTCGATCGACTTTCCGGAAAGCTTGCCGTATTCAGGAAAACTGTCGACGGCATAGTAGACATCACCGTTCTCTGCCTCGTAAGCATGACCGCGCACGATCAGGGTTTCGATCATGGTGATGATGCGCTCCATGTGATCGGTCGCACGCGGCTCTTCAGACGGCGATTCGACACCAAGTGCCTCGGAATCCTCGTGCATGGCACTGATGAAGCGATTCGTCAGTTCCATGAAAGGTTCACCGTTCTCGCTGGCACGATTGATGATCTTGTCATCGATATCAGTGATGTTACGCACGTACGCAACATCGTAACCGAGCGTTTTCAGAAAGCGGAAAACGACATCAAAGACGACCATGACCCGGGCATGACCGAGATGGCAGAGGTCATAGACCGTCATGCCACAAACATACATGCGCACCTTGCCGGGCTCAATGGGTACGAATTCCTCTTTCTTGCCGCTCAGGTCGTTATGGATTCTCAGCATCTCTGGCTCACTTGAAAATCGGGCGAAATCGCAAAGCCTGATAGTGTATTATTTTCGCCACTCTTTTTCAGGAGAAGATGATGAATAAAGCGCTTCTTGCACTGTTCTTCCTGCTCACGACTGCTCTGACCTCCGCCGCAGAGTCGCAGGACCCTGTCAGCGTCCTTATCACCACCAGCAAGGGCGACATCACTGTTGAACTGCTGCCCGCGAAAGCACCGGAGACGGTTGCCAATTTTCTGCGCTATGTCGATGAAGGCTTCTACAACGGCACCATTTTTCACAGGGTCATCAGCGGCTTCATGATCCAGGGTGGTGGTTATGACCAGGATTACACGAAAAAGCAGACCCATGACCCTGTCACGAACGAGGCGGACAACGGTCTGTCGAATGTTCGCGGGAGCATCGCGATGGCCCGCACGGGAGAACCCCATTCGGCAACAGCGCAGTTTTTCATCAACCATACCGACAATCCCGCTCTCGACCATCGCAACAAGGGAACCGAATGGGGTTATGCGGTCTTCGGCAAGGTCGTCGACGGGATGGCGGTCGTCGACAGAATCGCCAATGTCAAAACCGGACCTGGTGGGCCCTTCAGACAGGACGCCCCGCGCGAGATGATCATCATCGAGAAGATTTCACTCA
>JARFQQ010000097.1 GCA_029287695.1 Gammaproteobacteria bacterium
CGATGCTGCCCTGGAAACCGAGACAAGGCGGCTGGAGGGCTACGAGTCATTCGAGGTGGTTGGCTGGATGCTGCAGCCGCGTTACGAGGCAGCAAGTCACACGCTTTCCTGGGGACGAGTACTTCACTTTGGCTCCCTGCAGGGCAATACGCTCAATATCAGTATCAGGGTGCTTGGCAGGCAGGGCATGCTCGCCTTTGAACTTGTCGCCGATGAAGCAAACAGCAAGGATGTGGAGAGTGCCATTCCGGCACTGCTGGCAATGTCGACCTTCGACCCGGGGCAAAGGTATGAGGATTTCAATCCAGAGAGCGACAGGCTTGCAGTGATCGGGCTCGAGGAACTCATCACGGGTACCGGTCCCTGAAGCCGGGCGATTCCTTGCGTAACGCAGAGCTGTGGCCTGAGTCCTCGACGAATCTATAACCCCTAGCCGGTATTTCGCATGCCGGCTGCTATCGCGTTCACGCTGCGCAGCAGAGGTAACAGCCAGAGATTGTCGGGATCTTCCTCGGCACGAAAGCGGCGCAGCAGTGTGGCCTGGATTGCATTGAGCGGATCCAGGTAGGGATTGCGCCGGCTCAGTCCCATCTGCAGCACTTTATTGTCCTCGATGAGCTGTTTCATTGAGGAGATCGCGAGCAGGTTGGCTGTCGTTCTGTCGAACTCTTCAGAGATGCGGTTGTAAATGCCTTCACAATCACAGTGAGCCGGGTTGCACAGCTTGCTGTACATCTTCGCGATCTGCATATCGCCCTTGAAGAGCGCCATCTGGAGGTTACTGATCATGGCGCGGAAGAATGGCCAGTCACGGTACATCTGCTTGAGTGTTTCGATATCGTTGCCGTCTTCGAGCCAGTCGCTGATCGCATTCCCGAGCCCATACCATGCGGGCAGGGTGTGCCTTGATTGCGCCCAGCCAAAAATCCAGGGAATCGCGCGGATCGACGATTTCGAGCGATCGGTTTTCTTCCGGTGGGAAGGGCGGGAGCCGATGTTCAGCAGCCCGATCTCCGCAACGGGTGTCGCCTCGTAGAAATAGTCGAGAAAGCCCGGGGTCTGTTCGGTCAGCTCGCGGTAGGAAGTCTCGCCATAGCCCTTCAGCTCGTCCATGATCCGGTGGTAGGCGCTGTTGTCCGTCGGGGGTGTGCGCAGCAGGCTGATGTTGGATTTCAACAGGCCTGTGAGTCCCATGGAGAGTTCGTAAACAGCGGTTTCCGGGTGGCTGTACTTGTAGTAGAGCACTTCGCCCTGTTCAGTGAACTTGATTTCACCGCGCAGGGTGCCGGCAGGCTGTGACAGGATCGCCTCGTGTGTGGGGCCGCCGCCACGACCGATGGTGCCTCCGCGGCCATGGAAGAGCCTGCAGTGGACGCCGTGACGGTCAGCCAGGGCGATGATCTGCTGCTGTGTACGGTAGAGGTTCCATGTCGATGCGATCATGCCGCCATCCTTCGCCGAGTCGGAGTAACCGAGCATGACTTCCTGGCGCATGCCGCTGGATCGCAGAAGCTGCCCGTAACAGCCATCCTTGAAGAGTGCTTCGAGCACGCGGGTGCTGCGCTCGAGATCCTCGATGGTCTCGAACAGCGGCGAGATCTCCAGGTGGAAGAACCAGCCGTCGGCGCGTTTGCCTGCAAGTCCACTGAGGCTGCCGAGGTAGGCGACCTCGAGCAGGTGGCTGGCCTCGTGCGTCATCGAGATGACGTACTGCCCGATCGCTTCCGGGCTCACGCGTTCACGCAGTGCGGCGATGACATCAAAGACCGCGATGACCTCGCGCGTCTCGCTCGAGAGCTGGTCGCGGTCGATGTCGGGGCCTTCCTCGATCAACCGGCCGAGGAGCGCGAGACGCTGCGCCTCATCGAGCTTGTCATAGTCGTCGATACCGGCCTGCGAGACGATTTCGGCAACGGCATCGGAATGGACGTTCGATTCCTGGCGGATGTCGAGACGTGAAAGAAAGAAGCCGAAGGTGCGCGTCAGCATGATCAGGTCGAGCAACCGGGCGTCGGCTGCCTCCTTGTCGCCGTGTTCCGTGAGTGATTCGTGGATCAGCAGCAGGTCCACGAGGTACTCCTCCTCGTTGCGATAGGCGTGCGGCAGCTCCTCGACGAGCGATTCGTCCTGTAATGCCTGCTGTACCTGCGCGAGAGTCGCACGCAGCCGGTGGAGCATGATCCAGAGCTTGCGGCGGTAGGGCGCGTGATCGAAATGCCGGTAACTCTCGTCGATGTATTGCGTGTAGTTCTCCTCGTCGACCTCGAGCTTCATCTCGAAGGCATCGGAAGGCAGGCAGAAAGAGCGTGAGTGGGTCAGGTCCCCGATGAGGGCGCTTGTCCGGTCGATGTACTCCTGCAGTATCGTCTCCTGCTGCAGGCGCATGGCATGCATCGTAAGTTCCGGGGTGACGTAGGGGTTACCGTCCCGGTCGCCGCCTATCCAGGAGCCGAAGCGGATCAGAGCATGTTCCCGCATCAGGGTATCGCGCAGCTCCTCGCCGTAGTGGCGAACCAGTGCATTGCTCAGGCGGCGGTAGGTCTTGGTAATTGACTGGAAAAGACTGGTGCGGAAATAGTAGAGGCCGTTCTGGATCTCCATCGTCACTTCCGGACGCTGGGGCCGCATCTCCTCGGTTTTCCAGAGTGTCTGTATGAGTGTCTCGATCTCGGTCTTGATACTCTTTTCCTGGTCGATGAATTCGACAGGCTTGTCGAGACGCTTGGTGGCCTCGTAGATCTGGTTCAGAAGCCCCATGATC
>JARFQQ010000026.1 GCA_029287695.1 Gammaproteobacteria bacterium
GGATCAACAGATCCCGGTTGACGCCTGCACCCATGGTTAGGAAAAAGAGTTCAAAATCCCCCCACAGCCTCCTCAATGACAAGCTTCGCGAAACCGCCAGCGAGATATTCGACGAGGTGGATGAAGCCAGCGACCTCATGATCCATGAACTGCGTACGGGACTGGAGCAAATCAGCGAAAGCATGTCCAATGCCGCGAAAGTTGCGCAGGAGACATCGAAATCCGTCGGTCACAAAGTACGGGAAATCGATTCAAGGGATGTGCTGCTGAATCTCATGGACGAAGTCGAGGAGATATCGACAGGGCTGATGGACGGCGTCGGGAAGCAATTCAGGGAACTGAGGGAACGGATCGAGGAATCTGGAACCGCGGCTGAGGAAGAGAAGACGCCTGCGAAAAAGAAAACTACCAGGAAGAAAGCCGTTCGGCGCAAGACTGCTGGTAAGAAAAAGAAGGTTATCCGCAAGAAGAGCTAGCGCTTATTCTTCCGTTTTTGTCTGTCGACCGGTTCGCTCGCTCATCATTTCGCCAGTCTGCTGGGCTGATCCGTCATCCTCATTTTCAAGTTTTTCACGAATATGTTCATTGCGGCCCACCTGCTTACCGACGTAGTAGCCGAATGTGGCCAGCGCTACGCCGGCAATGAGTCTGAAGATCATGAATGGACTCCTGTAAAGATCTCGGAGAAATTACTTTCAATCCGGGGCTGGCAGTACGTAACGACTCGAAGAGCAACCCTCAATCCGCACCCGCACCCGGAAAATTCCCGCCGTTGGATGTCACCAGGCTGAGTGCAGCCAGAAACATGGGTATTGCAGGCCCTGAAAAATTGCCCCTTGCCGCCTGCTGGAGAGTCATCAGCATGGCGATGACGAATGCGAGCGTGCGCAAGTCAAAACCACCCGAGCTGATTTCGTTGATCAATGAATCTGTTCGGCCAAGCTTTGCAGTCACTGCTTCCATCGGCCTGACTGCAGGTGGCTTCTCCGCGATCACATCGAAAAGCCCGAGTCGCTCCAGCTTGGGCCGGACCGCGTCGTAGCTGTGAAAAGGGTGCTCAAGCAGTATGCTTGCGCTCACAGGGCTCACCTCCACCCCGGAAAACAGCGATAGTGACGTCAGCTGCTCCTCGAGCATGTCGAAGTAATCGCTATCCTGGCATCTCTCCGGAATACGGAGTCTCAGCCGGTTTCGGATCTGGTGAACAATATAAGCTTTGGGCAGCATATGCGATCAATGCATCGAACCGGCATCCGCGGACGCATCGGCAACGCTCTCGGAGGCGTCCTCTGCTGCACTTGCAGTGTCATGCATCTCCTCGTGCACTTCCGCCACGATATCATCGACCGCTTCACCGAGTAGCTCGATATTTTCCCGGCCCTTCTCGTAAACGCGGAGACCTGCCTTGAGCGCGGAGCGGGCTGCAGGCTGGAGCACAGGGGCCAGGGCAGCGATGACAAGCGGAGTCAGGACGGCAACACCGAATCCGATCGCCAGGCCCTTGAAGAGTTCATTGTTGGGTGTCACGTCAGTTTTTCCTCGGGTAGGCAGAATCAACCCTCGTACCAGTTTATCCCATCAGGAAAAAAATGGTAATCTCGAAAGAGAGCAGTCTTGCTGTTATTCCAGCGGAGCAACCGACAATGAGAAGTTTGATCGTCACCGGTGTCACCTTCGGCGTTTTCATGGCAGAAGCCATCATTCACTACAACATGGGCAAGGCTGATACCAATGGTCGTTTCCGGCTGCAGCTCCCCCCTCCGAAAGAGCTTGCGAAAATCGCTGCCGTCACAGGCGTTTTCTCTGTGCTCAGCGGGGCAATGATCACCGGTGTGGAAAAACGCCTGCCCAACATCAAAATTTAACACCGGCCGGCTACTGTTTGTCAGCGGTTGAAAACCAGAAAACAGAGGCAGCAGAGTAATGCGCACTCCGGATAGCCAGAGAGACAGATGACCTCCCTGCAGATCACTCCGGTCATCGAAGATGTCGAGATGGAGCAGTTACGCTGGGCCTACGTGCATCTCGAGCATCCGTCTCTGGCAGCGCGCATGTCTGCCGTACTCGCGGTGCCCGTTGAAGAAGGCATCAAGCTTTTGCCGAAAAAATGGCAGAAACAGATCGACCGGACAGCCCAGGCGACAATCTGCAGACTCCTGCGGCCCGGTGCTTTGCCGATGATTTCCGGTATTTCACCGCGAACAAGCAAGTGGGCGCACAGATTTCTCGCAGCAGGCACGGGCGCTGTTGGCGGTTTTTTCGGCCCCCTGACGCTGGTTGCCGAAATGCCGGCGGTCACCATGCTGATGCTGCATGCCATCGCGGATATCGCCCGCGAGGAGGGCGAGGACCTGGAGACCGATGATGCGCGACTGGCCTGCGCCCAGGTATTCGCGCTTGGCGGGCGAACAAAGGATGATGACGCTGCCGACCTCGGTTACTACGCATTGAGAATCATGCTCGGCCTGCATTTCGAACAAAATGTTCTGACCGCTGCAGGCACGCAGATTCCCGGAAGCATCGAGCTGGCGCGTGCGATCAGCGCGCGTTTCGGTGTCGTGATCTCGGACCATGCGGCGGCACGCGCCATTCCCGTTGCGGGAGCCGTCAGCGGCGCAATGCTGAATCTCATCTTCATGAATCACTACCAGGATGTCGCACGCGGCCACTTCATCGTGAGACGGCTGGAGCGTGATTACGGCACCGAGAGGAGTCGCGCGCTATACGAGCAGATCGCAACCGAAGAACTCAGGGAACAATCCTACAACCCGGTCGTCGGCTGGTAATTCACGCAGCCTGCCTCTGTCGGGCCACTGAGCCGCTATTTCAGCAGCTTCGCCTTGTCGCTCTGCTCCCACGGCGCATCGAGGTCGACTCTTCCCATGTGTCCATAACTTGCAAGCTGCCTGTAGAAACCCCGCTCCCTCCCTTCGGCAGGTAACTGCCGCAGACGCAGGTCACGTGCGATGGCGCCGAGACGGAAATCAAAAACATCGCGCAGGCGGCTGACGATCTCCTGCTCAGGAATCTCCCCGGTACCGAATGTCCGGACCTCGAGATTGACCGGCGCGGGACTGCCGGGAGAATAGCTCAACTGCAACTCGCACTCTTGCGCAAGACCTGCCGCCACCACACTCCTCGCAGCATAGCGCGCGATATAGGCCCCGACACGATCGATGCGCAGCGGATCCTTGCCGCTCAGGGCAGTACCGTTCTGGCGGCAGTAGCCGCCATAGGTGTCCATGCCGGTCTTGCGGCCAGTGAGGCCGGCGTGCAACGCAGGGCCTCCGCCGATCAGCTGGCCATTCGGATTCACGAAGACAAGTTTTTCATCGATCTTGAGATTTTCTTGTTTTAGCACCGGCTTGACAACATGCTTCAGCAGATCCTGGCGAAGCTGGTCCAGGTCAGCCGCAGAACTGTCGCTCTGGCTGGCGACGAGATTGATACCCCTGACGCCTTTGACCTTGCCCTCCCTGTAACCGACCGCTACCTGGCTCTTCCCGTCCGGAAGCAGGTAGGGAATCTTTTCCAGCACTTCTGCAGAGCCCATGCGTTCGGACAATCGATGTGCCAGCCAGATCGGAAGGGGCATCAGTGCTTCGGTCTGGCTACAGGCATAGCCGAAGAGTGTGACCTGATGTCTGACCGTTACCTTGTCGAGCCCCTTCTCGCCCAGCTCCTCCAGGTCGATCCTGGGGCGCATGGCCGACTGGTCCTTGATGCTGGTCATGACGGTGCAGTTATTGGCATCGAAGACACTCTTCGGATAACCGGCACTGGCGATGACATTGCGTGCAATGGCGACAAGGTCGAGATTCGCCGTGGATGCATACTGGGCCGAGATGAAAAGAATACCGCTGGCGACGGCGCATTCCGCATCCACTGTCGATAGCGGATCACGCGCGAGAAAATGATCGACAATCGCATCGCTGACCTGGTCGCTGAGCTTGTCAGGATGGCCCGCAGTAACGGATTCCGATGTAAAGATGGTCAGCTCTTTCACGCTTTGCTCTCCTCTTTGTCAGCCTGGATATAGTCGCCCTCCAGGATCTCGTGATCATTCATTTCGTCATCATCATCGGCATCTGTTCTCTCTGCAGCTCCGGGCTTGCTTGCCTCATTCACAAGCAGCGGCACCAGAACGCCAGCGGCAATCACGGCGATGTCGGCTACACCGAGCGGGGTCGTGCCCAGCAGGCGTCGCGCTCCCGGCAGGGCACTGACGAGAAACTGCAATCCCCCCATGCCGGCGATTGCCTTGACCAGGTGGGGATTCGGCGGGAGTGCGTGATTACTGAAGAGAATGCGCTGGCTCGATCGAGAACTCACTGCATGCGCAAGCTCGCTGAGCGTCAGGGTATTAAAGGCGAGTGTACTGGCAGCAGGACCCGGGCCATAGCGGCGAATACCGTAGAGAAATGCACCGAATGTGCCCACACCAATAACTCCCGATTCGATTACCATGCGCACAAGATCATTGCCGGCGATCATCTGCTCGTCAGGATCGCGCGGATCGCGTTCCATGATGCCCTCTTCCGCTGGCTCCATCGCGAGCGCAAGACCGGGAAAAATATCTGTCACGAGGTTGATCCAGAGTAACTGCATCGGATTCATGGCCTCGCCTGCCCCCATGGCGATTCCTGCAAGCATCACCTCGATCTCGGTCAGGTTGGTCGACACCATGAAGTGGATCATCTTGCGGATGTTGCTATAGATGGTGCGCCCCTGGGAAACCGCTGTCGTCATGGTGTGAAGATTGTCATCCTCGAGCACGACATCCGAGACATCACGTGCGACATTGGTGCCGCCAGCGCCCATGGCCACACCGATATCGGCGGCCTTGAGGGCGGGTCCGTCATTGATGCCGTCACCCGTCATCGCTACCACATAGCCTGCTTCCTGCAAGGCTTGAACAATCTGCAACTTGTGCGCCGGACTGACACGCGCAAAAACATGCACATCCTTCGCAAGGCCGGCCAGCAGGGCCGGATCCATGTTATCGAGTGCGCTCGATTCCAGCACCTTGAGCGGCTGGTCACCACTCAGGCCGAGCTCCTCTCCGATCGCCTGCGCCGTGGCGCTCTGGTCACCGGTGATCATGATGGTCTTGATGCCTGCACGGTGATATTCGGCAATGAGCCTGTCCATCCCCGGACGCATGGGGTCTGCCATGCCCGTGATGCCAACCCATGTCAGCTGCCCTGTTTTTCGGGGCATCCTCTCATTGTCGAGCTGACGCCAGGCCACACCGAGTACGCGCAGCGCCCTGCCGGCCATCGCCTCATTTTGCTTGAGGATCGACTTTCTGGCTGGCGCAGTGAGGCGGATTCGCCGGCCGCCCTTGAGCTGATGGGTACACATAGCGAGGACTTCTTCCGGACTTCCCTTGACCGCCAGGAGATATTGATTGTCCCGGGGATGAAGCGTGCTCATGAATGGCCTTCCCTCGGCGCGGTAACGTGTCTTGAGCAGCGGATGCTGCTCTCGCAACGCCCTTACGTCGATACCGGCATCCAGCGCCAGTTCAACGAGCGCCTTCTCTGTCGGCGAACCCTCGAGCAGGACACCCTCATCGCTGTGGACAAACTCTGTCTCACTGCAGAGAGAGACCACCTCCATGAGTCGCACGAGCTCCTTGCGGTCGGCAGGCTCGATGGCCTCGCCATCACAAAGAAAATCCCCTTCCGTGATCTCGTAGCTGGCCATTCCGCTGAAGAGGGAGACGACTGCCATGCGGTTCATGGTCAGGGTGCCCGTCTTGTCCATGCAGAAGACCTGCACCGAACCGAGGGTCTCGACGG
>JARFQQ010000202.1 GCA_029287695.1 Gammaproteobacteria bacterium
CGCATCGTCTCGCCAACCTCGAACTGGACAGTGACAATGCCCTCGTTGCGCATGGACATGGAGTAGACATGCTTGACGCCCGGGATCTCGCTCATAATCCTCTCAAGCGGAGATATCGCGAGATCGGAAACCTTTTTGGCAGAAGCGCCCGGATACTCGATACGGAGATCGACCATCGGCACAGAGATCTGGGGATCTTCCTGGCGAGGAATCAGCAGATAGCCCATGATGCCCATCATGAGCATGGCGATGTAGAGCAGCGGTGTAAGCGGTGAATTGATGAAGTACCTGGCCATGCGGCCGGCAAGGCCGAGATCGGACTCCTTCAGTTCATCCAAGTTGTCGAGATTGGTGGAATCTGGCTGGTTCATTCAACCGCAACCCTCATGATGCTGAAACGGCGGAACTGTCGCTGTCCCGCCTTACTTGTTATCTATAATTATGTGCTCGGGGCACTGGCCCCGGGTGTCGGTTTCAACGGATCGGCGGATCTCTGAGAATCTCGTCACCGACCTGCAAACCCGAGAGGATGGTCACCATGTCGCCGCTTGTCTCGCCGACACGCACCAGTCTCAGCAACTCCTCGCCATCCGTCCCTTTGACATAGACGCCGGGCAGGCTGCCCCTGTATTGCACTGCAGAGACTGGAATCTTCACGATGCCGCGAGAGCTCGCAGTGTTGTCCGGAATCTTGACCTTGACGTAAGCGCCGGGCCTCGAGATGCCCTGCGGAATGTCGAACTTGACCTTGACGGTGTGCCTGACGATGTCGGCCATGGGAAAGACCTGGGCAACCCTGACGGGGACGTCCCTGTCCATGAGTTCGAACTCTGCATTGAGCATGTCGCCCTCTTTCAAACCTGGAGCTATACGCGAAGGAACGTCCACAACTACTTGAAGATACTCTATATTTGCGAACTGAAGCATGGGCTGACCAGGCTGAACCGTGTCGCCGACCTCGACAAACTTCTTCGTGATGACGCCATCAAACGGGGCGACGCTCTTGGCGTCACGCAACTTTGAATCGATTGCCTGGATTTCTGCCTGCGCGCGCAACGCAGAATTCTGTGCTTGCTGAATGCGTGTTCCGGATGAGTAGAGATCGGCATGGCGTTCTGCATCGGAATCCGTATCCCCGAATGTATCGCCAAGCGGACGAGAGAACATCTGGTCAAAAAGGTTTGGCATTCCCATGCCACCCATCGCCTGTCGTGACCGGGGGGACCAGAGCTCACGGCTGTATTGCACCTGTGCGTTCTGGATCTCCGCATTGGCCGTCGCGAGTTGAGCCATGGCTGCACCACGCTGGGCCAGCAATTCACGGTTGTCGATTGTGATCAGCAGGTCCTCCGCGCGGAAGGCATCGCCCTCGATACCGGCGATCATGTTGACACGTCCCGGCAGCTGTGCGGCCAGTGTTACCTCCTTGAATGGGATAACGGAACCGCCAAGAGAGATGGTTACACCGCCGCCTGATGCCTGGACCTTGTACCATTTGCCAGGGTCTTCAGCCACCTGCTGTTCGTCGTCTGCAGCGAAAACAGGGCTGCTGAAAAGTGCAATTGTTGCCAACAGCACGAGGAAATTTCTCGGCATCAACACTACTCCGGTCTCTACATAATCTGTGCTCGTCTCGACAGACTGGCGGGTGCCGGGGACACTCCGACAGTTGTGCTGACGAGACGCAAGCGGGCGCAAAGTGCGCCCGCTATTATATTTCTTTGGCAGCCAAAAGCAACGAGCCGTCGCCTAAACTCTTGCCATGACTGAAAAACTTTTGATAAACGGGCCCGCCATGCGAGGATCCTTGATCATGGCGCTGTAGTCCCCTACCTTGAATTTCATTTTACCCGACGCGAAAGCCGCGCCAAGGCCCATCATTCCAGGTGGCTTGCCGATCCATTTCGTCCACTGGGCCTCACTTGCGCGAATGTCCCAGTTGAGTTCTTCTCCGTTGTATGCTCCTGCCGCAACTGCCTTTCCGTTTTCCACGACAAGCACCCCGGACGGCTGGTCAGTATCCGGAAAACCATAGCCAATGGTGCTGTTGAAACCGATCTCGGCCAGGGCGCCGGAAAGATCCCCTTCAGCGTTCCACTGTTCCATAAAACCTTTCATCCACTCATCGGAAAACATTGCAGACATCTCTTACTTCTCCAGTTGGTTATTCGTCGGTCAATCAGGGTAATTATTGTTAGGCGCAAACGGGCAAAACAGCCCTTCCGGATACTCCGGTTCGTCCTGCAGTATTGCCCATTTGAAGAGGACACTGCAAGCGATTATTGGGAAATCTGCCTTGCAGCGACCACTCCCAGACAGTATGTTTAGGTGCCATAAAAACAGAACCTAATCAGGATCATCAGGATGACGAAACACGCCACACCGATCGCGACTCGGCTCGAACAACTCGAGCGGCATTTAAAGGACGAAAATCCGGTACTCATCGAGGCGATCCAGGCGTTCAAGGAACTCGACCGTGTCGGCTACAAGACAGGCCTGCTCGACCGTGAGGAATCCTTTGCAACCAAGATAGCCTGGTGGCCGCTGATATCGGTACTCGGAACCTTCTCTGCAGGAAAATCGACCTTCATCAACCACTTTCTCGGACAGCATCTTCAGCGCAGCGGGAACCAGGCGGTCGATGACAAATTTACCGTCATCTGTTTCAGCAAGAAAGGATCGGGCCACGCACTTCCGGGGGTTGCACTCGATGCGGACCCGCGGTTCCCCTTCTACCGTATCAGCCATGATATCGAGCAAGTCGCCGAGGGCGAAGGCAAGCGCATCGATGCCTATCTCCAGATGAAGACCTGCAATGCAGAACGCATCCGCGGCAAGATCCTGATCGACTCACCCGGATTCGATGCCGATGCACAGCGCACCTCGACCCTGCGGATCACAGATCACATCATGGATCTCTCCGATCTCGTACTGGTCTTTTTCGATGCGCGCCATCCCGAGCCCGGGGCGATGCGGGATACGCTCGATCACCTCGTTACCAGCACGATCACGAGACCGGACTCGGGCAAATTTCTTTACATCCTCAATCAGCTCGATACCGCGGCACGCGAGGATAACCCCGAGGAGGTGGTTGCCGCCTGGCAGAGAGCACTGGGCGAACGTGGCCTCACAGCCGGGCGTTTCTACACGATTTACAGCCCGGAAGCGGCCGTCCCGATCGAAAACGAGGCATTGCGAAATCGCTTTGAAAGCAAACGTGACACCGACCTCGGTGAAATCCATACGCGCATGGAACAGGTCGAAGTCGAACGTGCCTACCGGATCGTCGCTGCACTCGAGAACACGGCAAAAGACATCGAGACTGGCGCCATCCCCGCTCTCAACGGATTGCTCGAGAAGTGGAAGAAACGCACGCTGATACTGGATGCCATTGTCCTCAGCCTGGTCGCCGGCGTTGTCATCGGGGGAGCCATTGCAACAGGCACGGGACTCGGACTGCTGTTTACGACCGGTGATACCCTGCTGGATATCTCGCTAACAGCGTTGATCGTGCTCCTCGTCGTGCTTGGCATCCATTTCGCCATGCGTTCACTGGCAGCAAAAAGCCTCGGCCACGCCGTCAAAATCGCTGCGGAGATCTACGCAGGTCGCCTCGACCTGGCCACGGCATTCAGAAAAAGCACGGGTTTTCTGCACTCGATCTTTGCCAGAAGACCTGCTGGCTGGAGCAGCCTGACGCGCAAGCGGTTGCATCGCGTCAGGCAGAAAAGCGACACCTTCGTACAGAAACTCAATGACAGTTTCGCCAACCCGTCCGGGTCGGATGCGGGTGAACCCCGGCAAGAGCCGCTTCCGGCCCACGCAACAGCACAGGACCGGCCGGAACAGGCCGGGTCTCCGAAAACAGACTGAAAGCGCGGTCTGCCCCCGACTACTCGCGCAGAGTCCCGGATTCAGAGGATAAAGAAGAGCACGGCCGGCACCGTGAGAAGCGCCGAGAGATTGCCGAGCAGCACGATCGAAGCGACTTTCTCAGGCTCCTGCCTGAACTGCTCCGCCAGCATGTAGTTCAGCACGGCCGGAGG
>JARFQQ010000030.1 GCA_029287695.1 Gammaproteobacteria bacterium
CAAGCTCGTCTCGTGGGCTCGGAGATGTGTATAAGAGACAGCTCGACGATCGATTCCTCTTCAAAGCAGATCAGCATCTCCACCAAAAATACACAAAATGTCGCACAAAGACTGACAGACGCGAGTAAGTACCAGGCAAACCAGATACTCGCTGTTACCCAGAAGACCGAAGAGGTGCGCATGGCGATGGACGAAATGTCCAGCCATGCGCAGGACTCGGCTGATGTAGCGACCAAATCCCGTGCGATTGCCGGTGAAGGTGGTACGGTCGTGCGGCGCACAATCAACGCCATGGACCAGGCACGTTCGCATATCCAGGATACAGGGAAGCGGATCAAACGTCTCGGCGAGAGTTCCCAGCAAATCGGCGAGATTGTCGAACTTATCGAGGACATCGCAGACCAGACAAACCTGCTTGCACTCAATGCCGCGATGCAGGCAGCCAATGCCGGTGAGGCAGGCAAGGGATTTGCAGTGGTTGCCGACGAAGTGCAACGACTGGCCGAACGTTCAGTTGATGCATCTCGCCAGATCGAGGCGCTCGTCAAGACAATCCAGGTGGATACCAAGGATGCTGTTTCATCGATGGAAGTCAGCACCTCTTCGGTTGTTGATGGCGCGAAACTTGCCGAGGAAGCTGGTACCTCGCTGCAACAGATCGAAGAGGTATCCGATTACATCGCTGATCTTACGCGACGCATGTCCCAGACGGCACAGACACAGTCGGTTTCGGTAACCGATGTAGACAGCACAATGAAGAGTATCAGGGAGATTACAGAACAGACCTCACAGGGTGTAGTCAGGGTAACCTCCTCCATCATGAGTCTCTCGAATCTTGCAGACCGGCTGCAACAGACAGTCTCCGGGTTTCGGCTTCCGGAATCGGTTCAGGACGGGAATCCCTGAGGCATTCAATACGGGTTAACGCAATGAAGAGCGAAAGCACTATCACCAGCGGCTGCAACGAGATCACACTCGGCTGGGTCAGCCATGAAATCAATAACAGCCTCGTTCAGGCGAAGCAGTACCTCGAGGCTTATCAGGAGCATGGCGATACCGACGACCTCGAGGCCTGCTGGAGCCAGATGCATCATCTGCGCAACACCCTGGTCGTCATCAATTTACATGGCGCCTCGATGCTTACCGATGAACTCGAGGCAGTGCTCAAGTTCCTGCTGAAACGGCATGTTTCCGGCAAAGAGGAGGATATCCTTCAGGCGATCTTCGGCGGGATTCTCTCGTTGCAGGATTATCTCGAACGCATCGAGAAGGGTGCTCCGGACGTACCGGTCATTCTCCTGCCTGTGCTCAATGAATTGCGAGCATCTCGCCAGAAACACCTGCTCTCCGAGTCGGCGTTCTTTTCGCCTCGCCTCAAGGAGATCATCGACACTGAACTCGCTGAGCCCTTCGAAGATAGTGGTGAACTGCGGCGCTATCTTGTAGGAAACAGGGCCGCCTTTCATCGCAGCTTGCTGAAGTGGTTCCAGAACAGCGATGCAAGCAGCGGTTTGTTAGTGATACGCGAGATCCTCGAGGGCGCGGCACAACGTGCCACCCGGCCTGTCTCACGACTTTTTACGCTGGGTGCACACCTCGCAGGTCTCGTCTCGAACAACCCTGACGAGAGCAGCATTGCCACAAAGCTCATCATCGGTCACATCGATGCGATCTTCCGCACCGTCATTACTTCCGGTGAATCAGGATTGCGAGACAACTATCCCGTCGAGCGCCTGCGCAACATGCTGTTTTACGTCGGGCAATCCGAATCAAGCAGTAGTGATATTCTCAAGCTCAAGGAAGAATACAGCCTGGATTCTGAACTGGCCGGCAAGCAAAGCCATATTCCATCGCCAGCAACCGTTGACGCAGTCAGGGACGCACTGACAAGCGATATCACCGAACTGAAAGATGCGCTTGATATCTATAACCGCAGCATGGTCAAGGACAACAGTATCCTGCAGACGATCGTGCCCCGGCTTCGCCAGGTGGCAGATACCGTCGGAATGCTCGGCCTTGGCAATCAGCGACAACTGCTGCTCGAGCATGCAAAGGTCATCAATGGCTGCCTCACCAACGATTCGGAAATTGAAAACGAGTTTCTAGAAAAACTGGCCAATGACCTTCTGAGTGTTGAATCTGTCCTGCCGGATCTTTTCTATTTCAAGCCTGCAAAAGCAGGCTCGGATCCATCGCAACTGGTTTCCGATGCTGATTTGCAGCAATACACCACAGAAACCATGTCCGAATCCCTGACAGAGGTTGCAAAGGTCAAGGATCTCATTGTCAAGTCGCTTGAAAGTGACGAACAGCAGCCACTCATCGAGGTTCCGCTGTTATTGAGGCGGCTTGCCGGCGTCATGCGTATTCTGAACATTCAGCATGTTGGCGAAATGGTCCTGCAGATATCTCGCTATATCGAAAGTCATCAGGATGACAATCAGGCACTTCTGGGTAATGAGGAAAGTATCAACAAGCTTGCTGATATCGTCTCGGGACTTGAATACTATCTCGAAGTTGCTCCTTACCGTTGCCGCCAGGAACGCGAGATTCTCGAATACCTGACTGCAGAGATCGCCGGACTCACGGTGCCGGAGGAGGAAGAGCAGGACGCAGCACCCGAGCATGAGCCCGAGCTCTCCGCCTGGGAAACGATTGAAGACGCAGAGGCGACTCTCGAGCAACCTGTACCAGAAACAGAGACGGAATCAACCGCAGAATCAGCAGAAATGCCTGCGGAAGAATTGCATGGAGATAGGGCCCGGGAAGCACGGGCTACGGCTGCACCCGAGAGCTTCATCGATGATGAAATACTCGACATCTTCAGGCAGGAAGCGCAGGAGCAGCTCGAAACTATCGAACAATTCTACCCGGCATGGAAAAAGGACCACTCTGACGCAGAGTCCCTCCAGGCTGTCAGGCGATCATTCCATACCTTGAAAGGAAGCGGCAGAACCGTCGGGGCCAGCCTCATCGCTGAATTTGCGTGGGAGATCGAGAATCTCCTGAATAATGTCATCGATGGAATCGTTGCCCCGAATCAGAGTGTTCTGACCTTGCTTGACCGCGCCATTGCCTATCTTCCCGGGCTGCTTGGTGACACAGCGCCCTCTGATGGCGAGCGAGAGTACATCGAGCAACAGGCGAGGGAGATTCTCCTCTCTGTCTCGCGGAAAGGGAAAGATGAGAGCCAGGTCACGCCCGATGAGAGCGGTACTGTCACCGAATACCTCTCATCAATAAGCGATGGCTGGATGGCTTTGGCAGGGTTTCTCCGCTTGTTGCAGAGCTGTGCAGCTTCTCCCCGTGACTGCAA
>JARFQQ010000221.1 GCA_029287695.1 Gammaproteobacteria bacterium
TGAGTTTTCTTGGACATGTTTCTACGTCTCCGGTTGTTTGTGAGTTTGTGTGATATTGCCGTATCAGTTAGTTGATGTGTGGCGGTTGTTTCTTGCACCGGCCCGGGGCCGGTTGTCGCACCGCTGTTGTTATCAATCCGCTTCCAGCGAGTGTCAGTGCAATAGACACCGCCTTTGGGAATTTTCTTTCATTCTGCGGAAAAAAATACCGCGCGGTGCAGGAGTTAATAGCCACCCGGGTCGGGTATAGCTGTCGTTCGGGTGGAGCAGGATGATGGCAGGACTGCCTGGCGTGGCCGCAGGAAACGCGCTGCAGCCGCAGCGCATTTATTGTCGGGAGAGTTTCTCAACAAGGCATTTCATTGCCCTGGCACGATGACTCAGGCTGTTTTTGGTTTCGGGGTCGAGTTCTGCAGAGCTGCATCCCTTTTCCGGGACATGAAAAACGGGGTCATAGCCGAAACCCTGCGCCCCCCTGGGCTTATGCAGGATGGATCCTTCCCAGGTGCCTTGGCAAATCAGCGGGGTGGGGTCTTCAGCGTGCTTCATACAGACCATGAGGCACTGAAAGCGGGCGGTACGCTGCTCATCCGGCACGTCCCGCATGTCTGCAAGTAATTTCCCGAGGTTCTGTGCGTCGCTTGCCCCGGCTCCTGCATAACGCGCCGAGTAGATTCCCGGCGCCCCCTTGAGAGCATCGACCTCGAGCCCGGAGTCGTCGGCGATGGCTGGCAGTCCGGTGTGCATGGCGGCATTTCGCGCTTTCAGAATGGCATTTTCGACAAAGGTGAGTCCTGTCTCGTCTGCTTCTGGTACCCCGAAGTCGGACTGGGGGATAATCTCGAAACCACTTTGCGAGAGCAGCTGATTGATTTCACGAACTTTTCCGATATTTCCCGAGGCGAGAACGATCTGTTTCATGGCGATATCCGCTAGGCAGCATTGCGGGCGAGTGTAGCGCAATTGGATGGCTGTTATGACCATCTTGCCTGCACAGACTCACAGATGCTGCCCGTTGCCGGGCCGGGCATGCCAGACGTCCGGTCGTCGTGAACCTGCCTGTTCGTTTCTTGCGGGCGCGACCGATTTGCCTGCAGGCGGCGAATCCTATAGCCTTTGCGCACCCATTTATGAAGCCATCAACAGGCCCGGCCTCTTCCGTGTCAGAGCAGCCCATATCCCTCGAAGCTGATCATCTCAGTTGCATCCGCGACGACCGGGTTCTGTTCGAGGGTCTCAGTTTTTCAATTGGCAGCGGCGAGGCGATCGTTCTCGAAGGGCGCAATGGCACCGGCAAGACCTCGCTTCTGCGGATTCTCTGTGGTCTCAGGCGTCCTGACGAGGGCGAGGTACGCTGGCATGGCATTCCCATCGAGAAGAACTACGTCGACTACTACACCCACATGGCATTCGTGGGCCACATGGACGGCATCAAGCGGGAACTGAGCGCGCTAGAAAATCTGCGCCTTTCACGTTCACTCTGCGGCTCGGGAAATGTCAGCATCGAGGAAGCACTGGAGACACTGCTCCTTAGTGGCTTTGAAGACATCCCGACTTACTATCTCTCGGCCGGCCAGCGACGGCGTGTCGCGCTTGCGAGACTGCTGGCGACGGATGCGCGCCTCTGGATCCTCGACGAGCCATTCACCTCCCTCGATCGCGAGGGGATCAAACTCGTGGAAAACCTCATGGACGATCATGTTGGTGCTGGTGGTGCGATGATCATGACCTCTCATCACGAGGTGCATCTTTCGACACCTGGTGTGCGAATCCTGAATCTCTCTGCGAGGGAAGCAGCATGACGCCGGGCAGGGCTTTTCTCGACCTGCTGCGCCGTGATCTGATGCTGGCGATGCGCCGGCGTTCGGAGCTTGCCAACCCGCTGCTTTTCTTCGTCATGGTGATCGTGCTGTTTCCACTCGGTGTCGGTGCCGAGCCGAAACTGCTGGCGCAGATGTCCGCCGGGGTCGTCTGGGTTGCAGCGTTGCTGGCGGCTCTGCTGACACTCGACAGCATCTTCCGTTCCGATTTTGAAGACGGAACGCTCGAGCAGATACTGATCGGTGCGCATCCGGTTCCGATGCTGGTGCTCGCGAAGGTTATCGCCCACTGGCTCGTGACGGGGCTCCCCCTGCTGCTCGTGGCCCCGGTTCTCGCAACTTTTCTGGGGATGAATCCTGACGCAATCGGCGCTTTAATGCTGTCACTGTTACTGGGTACGCCTGTTCTGAGCCTGATCGGCTCGATCGGGGTGGCTCTGACGGTCGGCCTGAGGCGGGGCGGTGTGATATTGTCGCTGCTCGTTCTTCCGCTCTATGTCCCTGTGCTGATATTCGGTGCTGCGGCAGTAGATGCAGCTGCGTCTGGTATGCCGGTTACCGGGCAGATGTACATTATGGCGGCTTTCCTTGTGTTGGCTGTGACGCTGGCTCCACTTGCGGCAGCGGCAGCCCTGCGAATCAGCCTCAGCTGAAGCAGCTAACCTGAGTTTGTACAGATTGAATGAATATTTTCACTAAATGGTTTCATCGCCTGGGGTCACCACCCTGGTTTTACAGGGTGAGCGGCATGCTCATCCCCTGGATGACGATCCTTTGCCTGGCTCTGTTTGTTTATGGCCTCTATGGCGGACTGGTACTTGCGCCGCCTGATTATCAGCAGGGCGACAGTTTTCGCATCATTTACATTCACGTGCCGGCTGCCATTCTCTCCATGTTCGTTTATGTGGTCATGGCTGTCGCCGGTGCGATCACCCTCATCTGGCGCATGAAGATGGCTGATATCGTCCTGATCAGCAGTGCTCCGATCGGCGCTGTCTTTACTGTGATCGCCCTTGCGACAGGCTCACTGTGGGGCAAACCGATGTGGGGTACCTGGTGGACCTGGGATGCGCGGCTGACATCCGAACTGCTTTTACTCTTTCTTTACCTGGGTGTGATCGCCTTGCACAATGCTGTCGAGGACAGGCAATCGGCAGGCAGAGCCGTCGCCGTGCTTGCGCTTGTCGGGGTTGTGAATATCCCGATCATTCATTACTCGGTCGTCTGGTGGAACACCCTTCACCAGGGTGCAACCATCATGCGCCTGGACGGACCGGCCATCGACGAGTCGATGCGCTGGCCACTTTTTGCGATGATTGCCGCATTCTATCTTTATTACTTCATCGTCCTCATGCTGCGCGCCCGCGGCGAGGTATTGAAC
>JARFQQ010000024.1 GCA_029287695.1 Gammaproteobacteria bacterium
CGGTGCCGTCGCCTGCTTCAAGGAAGCACACGTGGTGCCGCGCCTGCCGAAGACACGCTCGGGCAAGACGTTGCGCAAGACCATCAAGCAGATCGTCAACGGCCAGGAGTATGTCGTGCCATCGACGATCGACGATCCTGCCTCGCTCGATGAGATCAAGGAACTCATGGGCAGGGACTGATCGCACCATTGAAGAACACTGCAGGAGCCCTGCCCTCAGGGCGACTTGAAACCATCGCCGAAAGGGCTTGGCTCCTACAAGGATATTTCTGCTACTGAGGTTGAAACCATGCCCCCCCGCACCATCGATCTGAATGACAACATCACGCTTGTCGATGCGGAATATCAGTATCCCGGACTCGCGGCCACCTACATCGTGCGTGAAGGTGACGCTGCCGCGATCATCGAGACAGGCACCACCCATACCGTACCGATGATTCTCGCGGCACTCGAGGCGCGCGGCCTGTCGAACGAGCAGGTGCAGTACGTGATTCCGACCCATGTTCATCTCGATCACGCCTGCGGCGCCGGCGCACTCATCGAGCAATGCCCGAACGCACGACTCGTGATCCATCCGCGCGGTGCACGCCACATGATCGACCCCTCGAAACTGGTTGCCGGTACCATCGCGGTCTACGGCGAGGAGAAGTTCCACGCACTTTACGGCGACCTCGTCCCTGTACCGGAAGAGAGAGTGATCGAGGCACCCGACAACTTCGAGATCTCGCTGAATCAGCGCATCTTCCGCTTTCTCGACACGCCCGGACATGCTTTGCATCACTTCAGCGTGCATGATCTCGAGAGCAACGGGGTCTTCACGGGTGATACCTTCGGGCTCTCCTATCCGAATCTGAAGACACCTGCAGGCCCCTTCATCTTTGCAACAACGACACCTGTCCAGTTCGATCCCGAACAACTTCACGCCAGCATTGACAGGCTCATGGACCTGAAACCGGATTATTTCTACCTGACCCACTTCGGGCGTGTCGAGGCAAGACAGGAACTGGCCGATCAGCTGAAAACCTCGATTGATGACTTCGTGAACATCGCGTTGCAGGAGAAGAAAACCCCGAATCGCGTTCAGGTCATCGCATCACGTATCCTGGATTACCTGGTGGCGGGACTCGAGACCATGGAATGCAATTGCAGCGAGGATGACTGCCGCGACTGGCTTGCGATGGACGCAGATCTCAATGCGCAGGGCCTTGATGTCTGGCTGAATCGTCTCGAAAAACAGCGTGCCTGAATATCAGCTTGCCTAAACAGACGGCTGTCCGGAAAAGTGCTGGCGCAGCGTGATCCATTCGGAAAGGCGCAGCTGAATCATGTAGTTCATGGTGCCCTCGGGATAGAGACCTTCACTGTCGGGACTTCCCGGTGCAAGTCCTGTAAAGAGTTCCATGGCATGCTCGACATGATCAACGGCATGGATATGAAATCTGCCGGCCTCGACAGCATCGCGGACCGGTTTCTTCAGCATCAGGTGGCGCAGGTTGCTCTTTGGAATGATGACGCCCTGGTCACCGGTCAGTCCGCGCGCATTGCAGAGATCGAAAAAGCCCTCGATCTTTTCACATACACCTCCGATCGCCTGCACCTGGCCATGCTGGTTGATGGAACCCGTAATGGCCAGCGACTGATTGATCGGCACCTCTGCAAGCGCAGAGAGCAAGGCGCACAACTCGGCTGCGGAGGCGCTATCGCCCTCCACATGCCCGTAGGTCTGCTCGAAAACGAGACTTGCTGAAAGCGAGAGCGGCATATGCTTGGCGTAGCGGGATGCCAGATAGGATGTCAGGATCAAGACGCCCTTGGAGTGAATTGCCCCACCCTGTTCGGCCTCACGCTCGATATCGACAACCTCGCCTGCGCCGAGCCTGGCCGTGGCGCTTATGCGGCATGGTATGCCAAAGGCATAGTCACCGGTCTGCAGCACAGTCAGTCCATTGACCCGAGCCAGTTGCATGCCTTCGGTATCGATCTGCAACGTGTTCTTGAGGATCTCCTCCTGCAGCTGTTCCTCGATCTGGCTCGACCGTTCACGACGCCTGGCAATGGCAGTCTCGATATCTGCAGCACTGATGACAGCACGTTTCTCCTTGTCTGCATAGTGATCCGCTGAACGCAGGAGATCCAGCAGGCTGCTCATGTGGAGGGACAACTTGTCTGCACGCCAGGTCTCGCGGGCAGAGTGCTCGATAACACGCGCCACACCCTCCTGGTCGATGGGGCGCAAGGCCTCCTGTTGCTGCAGTGTGGCAACCAGGCGCGCATAGGCCAGCTCGCTCTTCTCCCCGCGCGGCATCTCCTCGGAGAAGTCGGCGGGTACCTTGAAGAGCAGACCGAACTCCGGATCATAGGCGTTCAGCAGGTGGTAAAGCTGCCGGCTTCCGACGAGCACGACCTTGATATCGAGCGGGATCGGCTCGGGTTCAAGCGAAATGGTGCTGGCAAGGCTCAGCTGGCGCTCGATTCCTTCAACGCGGATCTCGCGTGCGTTGAGTGCCCGCTTGAGACCTTCCCAGGAGAAAGGAGTCTTGAGGACCTTCTCGACGTCCAGAATGAGATAGCCGCCGTTGGCCTGGTGCAAGGCGCCGGCCTTGATCAGGGTAAAGTCTGTATAGAGTGTCCCCATGGAAGCCATGTGCTCGATTCGACCTATCAGGTTCTGATAGGTCGGGTTGTTCTCGTACACGATCGGCGCAGCTTCCGCATCAGAGTTATCGACGAGGATGTTGACCTGGTAACGGTTGAAGGCAGGATTCCCGGCAAGCTCACGCTGCTCCTCTTCCAGATCCGACATACGGAACTGGTCGACATTCTCGATGATGTCTGCCTTCACGGCAGCAAGATAGGTCATGACATCCGGATAGTCGGCATACTGCTCCTCGAGTTCGGCAAGAAACCGTTCGACCGTCATGGCCATGGTTTCCCGGTCAAGGGCACGCATGCGCTTGCGAATCTCGCGCTGCCATTCAGGGACCTGGCTCATGGTCTCCTTGAGCTTCTGCTTGACCGCCTCCATGGAGGCCTCGAAACGCTCCTGTTCCTGCTCTGAGAGCTTCCTGAACGCTTCGTGGGAGAGGACCTTGCCATCCTTCTGGGGCGAGAGTGTGAAACCCGTAGCGCCGCGCATCAGGGCGATGTTACGGGAGGAAGCCATCTCACCGAGCTCGCGCGCGGCATCATCCTCCCGCTTCTTGAACTCCTCTGTAATCTCGTTGGCGCGTCGCCTGTACTCATCACCCTGGAAAGCAGCCGGGATCGCGCTCAGCAGGTCCTCGATGAGCTGCTTCATATCCTGCCGCAGGCGTCGCCCCATCCCCGCAGGCAGCTTGATTACGACAGGTGTATGCGGCTGCTGATAGTTGGCGACATAGCACCAGTCGAATGGCGGCGGAGCCAGTCCGGCGCGTTCCTCGAGGGCTTCGCGCACGAACGTATGGCGTCCGAGGCCGGTTGAACCCATGACATAGAGATTGAATCCGTCATGCGCCATATCGACGCCAAATGCGATGGCGTCGAGCGCACGCTCCTGACCGACAGCAGTGCCAGACGTTTCGAGATCTGCTGTCGTTTCGAATCCGAACTGCGACCTGTCACAGGCGCGATAGAGCTGGTCGCTCGTCAGTCGGTATTTGCTGGTATGCTCGGCCACGTTACTTCCGCCTGTTGTTATCCTCATTCCATTATGGCCGCCTCGTGAAGATCGGGAATGCGCTCGATCAACAGAAATTCAGAGATCGGGAAAGGTCTTCTCTACGCCAGGGTGCAGTATTTTCCCGTCACGCATGTTGAGCGCCGATTTCCGGCCTTCGCTCCTGGCGATGAAGGCATCAAGGCCAAGATTCGCGATCTCGCGCGTATAGGGTAGTGTTGCGTTACAGAGAGCCTGGGTACTCGTGCGACTCACCGCCCCCGGCATGTTGGCAACGCAATAGTGCACCACACCCTCTTCGACATAGACCGGATCATGATGCGTTGTCGGCCTGCTGGTCTCGCTGCACCCTCCCTGGTCGATGCAGACGTCCACAAGCACAGATCCGCTTTTCATGCCTTTCAGCAACTGTCTGTTGATCAATTGGTCTGCACGACTCCCGGGAACAAGGATTGCACCGACGACGACATCAGCCTTCAGGGCATAGCGCTCGACCGCGTGCGGGTCACAGTAAACGGTCGTGACATTATCCGGCATGATCTCATCGAGGTAACGCAGACGATCGAGATTGATATCCATGATGACCACGTTGGCACGCAGGCCGGCAGCGACGCGCGCCGCGTTGGTACCAACCGTCCCTGCACCGAGAACAAGAACATCGGCCGTCGCCACGCCCGTGACGCCACCAAGCAGGATGCCACGCCCGTTCATGGGTTTCTCGAGGAACTTGGCTGCCTGCTGAATTGCCATTTTCCCTGCAACCTCGCTCATGGGTGTCAGCAGTGGCAATCTGCCGTGATCATCGGCGAGGGTCTCGTAGGCGACGGCGGAAATTCTCTTCTTGAGACACCCTTCCGTGAGCGAACGCGAGCTCGCAAAATGAAAATAGCAGAAGAGAATCTGGCCGGCCCGCAGTTTTTCGATTTCCTCATCGAGAGGCTCCTTGACCTTGACGACAAGCTCGGCGTTGCCGTAAACGGCATCGGCACTCTCGACGATGACAGCTCCCGCATCCGTGTAATCGTTGTCTTCATAGCCACTGCCAAGCCCGGCTCCTGTTTGAACAATGACCTCGTGCCCGTCCGAGACCAGCAGCTGCACGCCAACCGGACGCATGGCCACGCGATACTCATCACTCTTGATTTCAGCCGGTATGCCAATCTTCATTCCTGTGTCCCTCTTCAATTAACGGGCGGCCTGAGTGGGCAGACCTCCCTGCCGGCCTGTTCGGCACGGACATTGCCGATGTCGGGCTCTGAACGCATCTGGCCGACGACGCGGGTGTAATCGCTGAACGAAACGCTTTCGTCAAACAGAATGACCACCGAAGCGTCACTATGAACATTATAGGAGGCATTGCCCCCGAGCTCGTTCTCGAACAGGATGGTGGCAACTGCATAGTCGGCAGCCTGTTGCCGGCTTCTCTCTGCTTGCGTCAGGGCTGTCTGTCCCGTGCAGGATGCGAGCAGGAAAAGAGCAGAAAAAAGGAATATATTTATATTATTTTTCATGTGTTTATATTACTTTATTAATTCATTTTATATTAAATGGAATCTTTCGACCATGCCATCTCCTGCGTGCTCCCAGCAAACCGAAACAGGCCTTTCACCTGCTACCCGGATAATTGCCCTTCTCCCTGCACAAGAGCGATGAGTCCGGCAATCACGCCCCTGACCCTTGTATAGATTTCCGGCGAACCGCTTGCACGCGGACCGGCAACATTGAGCAGCCTCACATCCCTCGTGCGCACGAATTCCGCCAGCGCACGGATGGATGCAGCATTATCAAGCCGCGCGAGATCGATCTCGAGGCAGGGCTTCTGCTCCTCCCGGCAGAATCTCACTGTCTGCAGCGTGCCACCACTCAGACCGCCTGCATGAAATGCGACTGTTGCATCAGCAACACGCACGTTCATGAGCGTCCGCTCCGAATAGCCGCCATCGATCTCCTCCAGCGGATAAGAGCTGTCGATGACACCATCCTCGGCCATACGACCCGACGGGCAATAGCCGCCCGCGGGGAAACCGGCCCCCAGTGCTGCATCTAGAGCCGCCCTGTCCGCCCCGGTCTGGCCGCCGCTGATGATTTTTACAAGCACGGCGCACCAATCAGTCGGTCTTGATGGTGCCTGCTACCGAAAAGCCGCCGTCCCGGTCGCGGCGTACGATCACCAGCTCGCCGGAATCAGGAAACACACCGGTCATGGCCGTGATATTGACCTGATGGGTTACGAGCACCAGGGGCTTGTCCGGATCACGCTTCTCCAGCCAATCTGCGAGTTCGGCTGTCTGCCGCGTTTCACGTTCGAAGTTACGGAAAAAGGAATTCAGGGAGGGTAACTCGTTGACGGGGCCAAGACCGAGCAGCTCGGCGGTATCGCGGCAACGGCACCACTGGCTCGTGTAAACATCCGCACCACTTGTTCCTTTCTCGCGGATGCGCTCACCGATACGCGTCGCCTGACTGCGCCCTTCTTCCGACAGGTTTCGCTGCGTGGAACAGTCGCCGAGCGTGAAGTCCGCGGGGTCACCAGTCCCCGGGGCCAGCGCATGGCGCAGCATGGCGAAATGATCAGGCTTTTGCAGTAGCTTCCACAGCGAGGCTTCGGTTGTCTGCCCGGACGCAAGGGACGCTGCCGGGAAGGCAAACAACAGCAGGAGAAACAGCATGCAGATACCGGGCACACGCCGGCTTCGTCTCGGGCAACTGGACATGTTCATCTCTCCGGATTACTGGTCTGACAAGGGAGAAACTACTCCCTGACAGTAACGGATGCAATGCATGTCAGCGTGCTTCCGGGACAGAAAAGCAACAGCCGGCTAGAGCGCAAACTCCGTCCAGACCGGGCAATGGTCCGAGGGCTTCTCCATACTGCGAATTGTGTAGTCGATGCCTGTCGCCCTGAGTTTATTCTCAAGTGCTTTCGTCGCGAGTATGAGGTCGATACGCAGTCCACGCCTGGGCTCGCGCTCGAACCCCCTGCTGCGGTAATCGAACCAGCTGAAGAGATCACTCGTCTCCGGGTTGGCCTCGCGGAATGTGTCACTCAATCCCCAGTCAAGCAGCTTCTGCATCCACTCTCGCTCTTCGGGCAAGAAGCTGCACTTGCCCGTCCTGAGCCAGCGCTTCGCGTTGTCCTGCCCGATACCGATATCGAGGTCTGTCGGCGCGATGTTCATGTCGCCGATGACCGTGATGTTTTCCGCATTCCGCAGACTGTCGAGATGAATCAGCAGGTCCGCGTAGAACTGCCGCTTGCAGGGAAACTTGGTTTCGTGATCCCTGCTCTCGCCCTGCGGGAAGTAACCGTTGACAACCGTTATCTGCTCACCGGAAGCGGCCTCGTAGGTCCCGGTAATGAGACGCCGCTGGGAGTCATCATTGTCAGTCGCGTATCCTTTCCTGATCTCGAGCGGCGGTTTTTTCGAAAGCAGCGCAACCCCGTAGTGGGCCTTTTGCCCGTGGAACTCGGCGTGATAGCCAATATCCCGAACCATCTCCAGCGGAAAATCCGGATCCTGCACCTTGGTCTCCTGCAGACCGATGACATCGGGATCAAGCGTATCCCGGATAGCTTCGAGTTGATGAGGCCTCGCACGCAGGCCATTAATGTTGAATGAGACGATTTTCATGGCGATCCTTTATTTTTCCAGGTTGCCCATAACGAGCGGATCTGCATATTCGGAATAGAGAAAATCACGCATCGCCGCGACCGTGATGCGGATGCGTTCCTCCTGCTGCGGATAGGCAGCAAGCGCTGCCTCCTCATAGCGCAGCAGTGACTCCTCGAGACGGTTCTCGTCAAAAACCCAGATACGGCCAGTTTTCATGCAGCTTCGGTCATCAATGTGAATCAGGAGGAAGATTGTAGTGAATGCGCGCGGCAGTATGAAGCCGTTGTCTGTCGGGTAATTCCCCGCGCCAGACCCCGGGCACGCGCGGAATGGCCGGGCGGCTGGCATTCATATTCATGCGAAAGTGCTGCCGCCACGAAAAGGCGGTCCCGGGATTACGCATCCGTGTCGACCATGTGTGCCTGTATGTAATGCATGAGGCCTGTCGTGGAGGCATCATGCTCGCCGACACGCAGGCTCGCAAGTTGCTTGTAGAGCGGCACTGCAAGCTTCTTGCCGAGCTCGACGCCCCACTGGTCGAACGAGTTGAGCTGCCAGATGACCCCTTGCACGAA
>JARFQQ010000029.1 GCA_029287695.1 Gammaproteobacteria bacterium
GTTGACGCTGGCACTCATGGGTTATCAGTCAGGTTTGAATGGTGCCCGTGTCCTCATTCCAAGAACCGCGCTGATTTTATCCCTGGCAACTGTGATGATAGTGATTGTCGATCTGGACAGGCCCGGTGGAGACCTGGTTGAAATCAGTCAGCACTCTATAGAGTCCTTACAGGAACAATTGCAGTAACTTGCCTCTCATGCGAGGGCAGGGCACACCGCCAGTATCCCGGAATGCGCGTTGTTCCGGCCCCTCGCAGCAGCCAATGCCCCACGCGGCCACTCTGTACCAGCTTGAGGCGTCCTCGTCACGTAAGCTTCCCCGTCATCGACCGAACCCTCCAAACGCTCACGGCTGAGCGTCGATGGGGAGGGGAGGCAGGGACGCTGTTTTCGATGACAGGAACTGAATGAGGCCCAAATGGAAAAAGCGCCGACCCGTCACAGGATGGCGCTTTCTAAATCTGCTGCAGGATCAGCAGGTTATTTTGGCTCCCCGAGCTGGGCTCGAACCAGCGACAAACGGATTAACAGTCCGCTACTCTACCAACTGAGTTATCGGGGAAGAGGCCGCGTATAATAAGTATTCCTCCGGGGGAGGTCAATGCCCGAAAATCAAAAAATGCAGCCGAAAAAGCAACTCATCGACAGCAGGACTACCCGCCTCGTTCTCGGGCTCGTCACCATCATTTCGGTACTCGTCGCCGCAAGCGGCATCGCGGATCGTCATGGCCGTGAGTACCTCGAGCAAAGCATGGCACGCACCCTTGTGACCTTCGGCATCGCACGCGCACTCAACGGTGTGATTTCGGTGGCGCAGGGTACCGAGGTCGCCTTCGAACCGGCAGGTGTCGGCGTCAATTTTGCCCCGGGTGAGATTCTTGACCCTGTCAATGACATGATCGAGCGCTTCTCCTGGGTCATGCTCTCGGCCTCGGCCTCGCTCGGGTTGCAACAGCTCCTGAGCGAGCTCTCCGAGTGGCTGCCGGTGATGCTGATCTATGCAGTTTCCGGCATAGCCTTGCTGCTTGTTCTGCTCCTCTATGACAGGACTGCAGAGGGTGTCAGGCTGTTTGTCCTGCGCCTGTTTGTGCTTCTGACGATCGCGCGTTTCCTGATCCCGGCTGTCGCCTTCAGCGCCGAGATGATCCACACCGGTTTTCTCGAGCCCAGATACGATGTCGCAGTAGCGCGCCTGGAACAGGCCAGTGACAGGATCGGAAATCTCAACGAGTCGGCGATGCCGGGCCAGCCCGATGAGGAGGGCATTTTTGACAAACTTGCAAAAATGTACGGCAGCGCGCAGTCCAGCCTCGACATTGACAAGCGTTTGACCAAGTACAGGGAGGTGGCCGCCGAGATCACCAGCAGCTCCGTGGAACTGATCGTAATTTTTCTCTTCCAGACACTGTTACTGCCACTGGCGATCGTCTGGTTTGGTGCATTCCTGTTCCGGTCGACCATGCGCCTCCTGCGCTGAAAGTTTTCCTGATTGACGGGCTAGCGTGCAGCTGATATATCATTCAGGACAACAAGATACACCAGTCTGCATGACGGCTTACCCGGAGGAAAACAGAATGAAAAAAACCCTTGTCACGACCCTTGCGCTTGCCGCGATGTTCACTGCCTCGTCCGTTTCTGCGGCAGATGCTGCTGCGGGACAGGCGAAGGCAAAAACCATTTGTGCTTCCTGCCACGGTCCCGATGGCATCAGTGCGATTCCCAACTACCCGAACCTCAAGGGGCAGAAAGAGGCTTACCTCAAGAAAGCGCTGAACGATTACAAGTCGGGGGCGCGCAAGGATCCGACCATGAGTGCCATGGCAGCCCCGCTGACGGAGGAGGATATAGCAAACCTCGCCGCCTACTACTCGAGTCTCGAATAAGGTACAATTCGGCAATTTTCGAGAAACCGGGGCGCTTCAGCGCCCTTGTTTCGGACTTCTAACATTAGCATTTTAGAATCTAGTAAAGGTAGAGCAATGAAGAAATGGCTGATGACGCTGTCGATGGCAGCAGCAATGGTTTCGAGTGTCGCAGTTGCCGGTGGCGATGCCGCGGCTGGTAAAGCCAAGTCCGCGATGTGCGCGGGCTGCCACATGGCTGACGGCAACAGCGTGAATGGCATGTGGCCGAAAATCGCTGGTCAGCATGAGAGCTACCTCATCAAGCAGCTGCAGGATTTCAAGGCAGGCGGACGTGTTGATCCCACCATGCAGCCCATGGCTGCCGGTCTCAGCGAGGACGACATGGCTAACCTGGCCGCTTTCTACAGCAGCCAGGCGCTCAAGACCGGCGAAGCAGACCCGGCACTTGTCGAGAAGGGCAAGGAAATCTTCATGGCTGGCAATGCCGCAAGCGGCGTCGCCGCATGCTCCTCCTGCCATGCGCCGAACGGTGTCGGTAACCCGGCAGCCAACTTTCCGGCACTTCAGGGCCAGCATGCCGATTACACAGTCAAGCAACTCAAGGATTTTCGCGCTGGCAACCGCGCCAACGATGCCGGCAAGATGATGCAGAACGTTGCTGCAAAGATGACAGACGAAGAGATCGCAGCTGTTTCGAGCTACATTCAGGGCCTCAACTGAACCGGGGCGACTGATCTCTGAACCACGAACGGCCGGGTTTCCCCGGCCGTTCTGCGTTCTGGCTGAATATTTTCCGAACAGGGATATCGCAGTGGAATCCGGTTCCTCTCTCCCGGAGTTGCGGCGGGATGGTTTCGATCAGGGAAACGGCTGCATCAAGCCTTGCACGGCGGGATTGCACTAGAGGATTCCGTTAATCAGCTCCAGGCCGGTCCGCCCGTTGCGGTAGCGCACGCGGCTGACCATGCCGTTCCGGATCTCAAGGTTGTACATCTGCACGGGGCCGGCACCGATCGCGCGCATGAGTGCGGCCCGGATGACACCGGCATGGGCCACGACAAGAATTTTATTTTCTGAATAATTATTTAATAAAGTATCGTAAACAACTGAAATCCTTGAAAAAAAGTCTTCTACTTTTTCCGCATTTTCCGGTGTGTTGACGACCGGGTTTTCGTAGAATCTTCGAAACTCTTCGGGACGCTGCTCGAGCAACTGCTCCCTGGTCATACCCTCCCATGCGCCGAAACCGATCTCCCTGAGATCCGCGAGGGTGCGAACAGGGATCTCCCGCTCAGCGCCGAGCCTCTGTGCAAAGGCCGCACACCTGGTCAGGGGGGAGGTGAGAATGATATCCCAGTGATCGGCTTCGCCGATGCCATTCCACATCTGGTTCCAGCCGCGTTCCGTCAATGGATCATCGACGCCATGCCCGCGGTATTTGCTGCCGCCCTCGGGTTCACCATGACGGATGAATTCAATGACTTTTTCTTCAGGCATTTGCACGCCTTTCCGGTTCATCGCCCGCAAAAATGTATAGCTGGTCGATTTCATCTGCCCAGATCGAGGGGTCGACCGTCTCGAGCACGAGGGGGATCTCGTCGAAACGCTCGTCCTGCATGATGTATTCAAAGGCATCCCAGCCGATTTTGCCCTTGCCAAGGCTTTCATGGCGATCGACGCGTGACCCGAGGTCGGGCTTGCTGTCGTTCAGATGCATGCCCATGAGGTAGTCGAATCCGACGATACGATCGAAGGCGTCGAAAGTTGCATCGCAATCGGCCCCGGTACGCAGGTCATATCCGGCCGTGAAGATGTGGCAGGTATCGATACAGACACCCACGCGTGTCTTGTCCCTGACACCTTCGATGATCTCGGCAAGCTGTTCGAAGCGATAGCCCAGGTTTGTCCCCTGGCCGGCCGTAGTCTCGATGATGGCGATCACCTCGTCTGTCTGTGCAAGAGCCATATCGATCGATTCCGCGACGCGTTCAAGACTCTCGTCTTCGCTGATTTTTCCGAGATGGCTGCCGGGATGGAAATTCAGGAGCTTCAGTCCGAGTTGCTCGCAACGCTGCATTTCGTCGATAAAAGCCGCGCGGGATTTTTCCAGTGCCTCCGTTTCGGGGTGCCCCAGGTTGATCAGGTAGCTGTCGTGGGGCAGGACATGCTCCGGCTTGATGCCTGATTTGTCCAGGTTCTCCCGAAATGCAGTGATGCTCTCTTCAGACAGGGGTTTGGCCTTCCACTGCCGCTGGTTCTTCGTGAAGACGGCAAAGGCGTGCGCACCGATCTCCAGGGCATTCAGGGGCGCATTCTCGACACCGCCCCGGGCGCTGACATGTGCTCCGACGTATTTCATCTGACTGCGTATTTGTTAAAAAACGGGAGTATATCAGCCATGCCGGGACATCAGCAGAACGGCGGGTGATGCGGGTTACCGCATGGCGAACGCGGTTGCCATGCAGGCGGGTGAAGTAAAATGATGGACCCGAATATGATGTTGCTTGCAAGGTGAAAATCGAGATTCACAGCGGGATTGCCGCTATTCCGGCAGAAGAGTGGAATGCGCTGGTCAGGGATCGCAACCCGCTGCTGCGCCATGAATTCCTGCATGCCATGGAAGCCAACGGATGTGTCGGCGAGCGTTTCGGCTGGTTGCCACGCCATATCGCCATCTACGACGGTGAGCGTCTCGCAGGTGCAATGCCGCTGTATGAAAAAACCAACTCCTACGGCGAATTTGTTTTCGATCATGCCTGGGCGGATGCCTACAAGCGTTCAGGCCTCGACTACTTTCCGAAGCTTGTCTCTTCCGTTCCCTATACACCCTGTGGCGGGCAACGCCTGCTGAGC
>JARFQQ010000063.1 GCA_029287695.1 Gammaproteobacteria bacterium
AGCGTCTATTCACGCCAGGCCGGAATCAGACTGGATAAACTCTCGGGAGAGCTGCGTGTCACGGAGAGCGGTATATCCGCGGAGGATCTGCAGGCAGAATTTTCCGGCATGCCGATCAGCCTCGCTATCTTGCCCGGGGAAGACCAGACCCTCGTCAGTTCATCACTGAGGATGTCGCGCGAAATGCTCATGGACCTGGTTGGTGTCCGTGAGTTACCACTCAGTGGCGAGGCGTTGTGGCACCTCGATCTTGCCATCCCGACCCTGGGCAAGATGAGCAGGGAGAATATGACCCTCACGGCCCGGAGCGACCTCGACGGCATGGCACTGCGCCTGCCGTTTTCCCTGGCCAAGCCCGCCAGCAGTAAACGCCCCGTCAGGATCGTCTGGCAGCCCGGCGAACCGCAGTACGTCAATATTGAGTATGACGGCCTGAAGCTTCGCTCCTCGGGTGAGGGGCGTTATCTTGCCGGCAGCATCGATATCCCCGAGATGAAAGGTAGCGTGCGTTACCCGCTTGTAAAGGATGAAGCCCTGGAGCTCGATCTGGAGCGCCTGGCCGTCGAATTCGAACTCGGTGAGGAAGAGGATTCCATGCGCAGCTCATTGCGGCCGTTCGACATCCCCCCTCTGTCGATCAGGGCACGGCAGTTCTTCATCAACAAAGGGGATTTCGGTCGAATGCGCATGACCAGCAGGCACACCGCGAAGGGACACGAAATCACGGAACTGGCGACGAAAGGGGCGCTGGCCAGCTTCGTTGCATCAGGCATCTGGAAAAGCCGGGGCGGCAGCAGTCTCGATGGTATCCTGAAATCGGATCAGCTCGGAGAGAGCTTGCGCAAGCTTGCCGTCACGAACCAGCTGACCGAAGCAAAGGGCAACATCGAGGTTTCGCTCAGCTGGGATGCGGGCCTGCTCGATTTTTCGCTTCCGGCAGCGACCGGTGTGATCCATGTCAGCACGGACGAGGGGCGCATTGCCAGTGCCGATCCCGGTATCGGTCGCATCCTCGGGCTGGTGAATATTTCGTCGCTCAAACGCCGGCTTCAACTCGATTTCTCGGATTTCTCGCAGGAAGGTTTTGTCTTCGATGACATGGGCGGAACCCTGAAGCTCGCCGATGGCGTCGCCTCTACCGAGAACCTCACGATCAAGGCACCTGCGGCGGATATCTTTATCACCGGGGAGATCGACCTGGGGACCAGGGCAGTCAACCAGGAGATCCGGGTCGTGCCGGATCTTCACGGGGCCCTGCCGCTTGCCGCGACCGCTGCAGGTGGTCCGGCCGCCGGTGCCG
Source organism: Gammaproteobacteria bacterium (assembly GCA_029287695.1). Lineage (GTDB taxonomy): Bacteria > Pseudomonadota > Gammaproteobacteria > Chromatiales > Chromatiaceae > Sva-25. The sequence goes on from JARFQQ010000063.1 coordinate 1,301, forward strand.
CTGCTCTCGTCATCGGCAAGATTGCCGGCAAGCAAATCGACAGGATTGCTGAAATCCGTTATTCAGTCACGGGCACATGGGAGGATCCTGTTATCGAGCGCGTCAGCCAGTCGAATGTCACAGATGATGCGAATGACGACATCGTCGACCCTCTCACTGATTTCCAATGACAGGTTTTCGATGCTATTCTGAAACGTCGACCAACCCATTGATACGGATATGCCAGCAGTCATAAAAGCAACAGCCATCCAAATGGCGTCCGGTCCCAATGTCGATGCAAATCTCCTGGAAGTCCAGCGACATGTCGCGCAGGCGGCGAAGGAGGGATCGCGCCTTGTGGTCCTGCCGGAAAACTTTGCCTACATGGGACACCGTTGCACGGATCTCTGGAGCGTCAAGGAATCTGCCGGTTATGGAAAGCTCCAGGCATTTCTTCGCGATCTCGCGCGAAAGCATGACGTCTGGGTCGTGGGCGGAACCATTCCTGTCGAAATCGAGGACAGCGATAAAGTACGCTCGGCCTGCTTCGTGATCGACAACAGCGGCGAGGTCAGGGGGCGTTATGACAAGCTGCACCTTTTCGATGTCAGCCTTGTTGACGTCGACGAGGATTACAGGGAGTCGAGTGCAATCGAACCCGGTGATCAGCCACTGGTCGTGGAAACCCCCTTCGGCAATCTCGGCATTGCGATCTGTTATGACCTCCGCTTTCCCGAACTCTTCCGCTCCATGCTTGCCAGCAAGCCGGATATCATCGCATTGCCATCGGCATTCACGGCTGCGACGGGCCGTGCGCACTGGGAACCGCTCGTTCGCGCGCGTGCCATCGAAAACCTCTGCTACGTGATCGCGGCTGCGCAGGGGGGCTACCATATCAGCGGGCGCGAAACCTGGGGCCACAGTATGATCGTCGATCCCTGGGGGTCGATTCTTGGCGAGCTGCCGAATGGTGCAGGCCATGTCACCGTGGAGCTTGATATCGACTTGCTAAAAACAACACGCCGCAACTTTCCCAGCCTCGATCACCGACGTATTCACTGTCAGTTATAATCCACCAATCGAATAATTTCCCGGTAGTCGGCCATTGGCCGGCCCCGCCTATTCCCGATCAGGAGAGTCAACCTCGATGCTTGAGATCGCCCGAGAACAGCTGCTGTCGCCCGCAGGACTGGAGCAGCACCACCTCGACAAGGTGCTGGATCACCTGCTGTCGCACCAGGTCGACCTGGCAGATGTCTATTTCCAGTCGAGTCGCCTCGAAGCCTGGACACTCGAGGACGGTATCGTCAAGGAGGGCTCCTACAACATCGAACAGGGTGCAGGCATTCGCGCCATCAGCGGAGAGAAAACCGGTTTTGCCTACACCGACGAACTGTTTTTGCCCAACCTCATCCAGGCTGCCGATACGGCCCGGGCTATCGCCCGGTCGGGTCAGCAGGGCCGCGTTGCCATCGAGAGCAGACCGGCCAGACATCAGCTCTACCAGCCCATCAATCCGCTGGATACACTGACGCGCGAGGAGAAGATCAGCCTGCTGCACGATGTAGAACAGGAGGCGCGCCGGCAGGACGACCGTGTCCGGCAGGTGATCGTCAGCCTGGTCGGTGCCCAGGATGTTGTCCTCATCGCGGCCAGTGACGGCACCCTGAAAGGGGATGTGCGCCCGCTCGTTCGCATGAACGTGCATGTGATTGTCGAGCAGGGCGGCCGACGGGAGCAGAGTTCTGCCGGCGGAGGGGGGCGCACGCGGCTCAACCATTTCATCGAGCAGCAGCGTGGCAAACAACTCGCGCGCGAGGCGGTTCGACAGGCACTCGTGAACCTCGAGGCCGTCGATGCGCCGGCCGGCCAGATGCCGGTCGTGCTTGGCCCCGGGTGGCCCGGGGTGCTTCTGCACGAGGCCGTCGGCCATGGTCTCGAGGGCGATTTCAACCGCAAGGGCACCTCGACTTTCAGTGGTCGCGTTGGCGAACAGGTTGCCTCGCCGCTCTGCAGCGTGGTCGATGACGGTACGCTTGAAGGCCGCCGGGGCTCCCTCAACATCGACGATGAAGGGACGGATACCGGCTACAACGTCCTGATCGAGAAAGGTGTCCTGAAGGGATACATGCAGGACAAGCACAACGCCAGCCTGATGGGTGTTGCACCGACC